>JBEITQ010000162.1:0-4835 GCA_040374835.1 Phycisphaeraceae bacterium
CATGACCGGGCTGATCGCGCTGCTCCTGTTCTCGACGCTCGTGTCCTCGACGATCGCCGGCACCCGGATCATGGAGTCGATGGCGCAGGCGCACGAGCTGCCGGCGTGGATCGCCGTGCGGCCGGCCCGCGGGGTCCCGGCGAGGGCCATCGCGCTGCTTGCCGCCGCCGGCATCGCCTCGCTCGCGATCGGCTCGCTGGGGCAGATCCTCGACCTCCTCACCGTGCTGGTGAACGCCTTCAGCGCGCTGTCGGTCGCGGCGGTGATCGTGCTGCGGCGCACGATGCCCGACGCGCCGCGCCCCTTCCGCGTGCCGCTCTACCCCTTCACGCCGCTCCTCTACATGGCGCTCGCCGGGTGGACGATCGTCGCCGGCGCGCTCGCCGGGGGCGTGCGCGCGCTGGTGGCGTCGGCCGTGACGGTCGTCCTGCTGCTTGCGGTGCGGCCGCTGATGGCCGCCCGCCGCGTCACCACTTCAGGTTCATCGGCCCCTGGTACTCGGCCAGCGGGCGGATGATGCGGTTGTTCTGGTGCTGCTCCATGATGTGGGCGCACCAGCCCGTGATGCGGGCCGCCACGAAGATCGGCGTGTACTGCGGCACCGGGATCCCCATGATGAAGTAGGTCATGCCGCAGGGGAAGTCCACGTTGGGGTGGATGTTCTTGTCCTTGAGCATGACGGCCTGCACCTTGTCGCCGAGGTCGAACCACTTCTTGGCGTCCGGGCCCATCTTCTCGGCGAGCTTGAGGCCCCAGCGGCGCAGGATGCCCGCGCGGTGGTCGCCGTTCTTGTAGACGCGGTGGCCGAAGCCCATCAGCTTGCGCTTCTCGGCGAAGGCGCGCTGCATCCACGCCTCGGGGGTCATCCTGCCGCCCGCGCAGTCGCGGTCGATGTCCTTGAGCATCTCCATCGCCATCTCGTTGGCGCCGCCGTGCAGCGGGCCCTTGAGGGCGCCGATGCCGCCGCACACCGCGCTGTGCATGTCCGCCTCGGTGCTGGCGATGCAGCGGCAGGTGAACGTGCTGGCGTTGAAGTCGTGCTCCGCGTAGAGGATCAGGCTGACGTCCATGATCCGCGCCTCGAGCTCGGTGGGCTTGCGGCCGGTCATGAGCCACATGAGGTTCGCGGCGTGGCCGAGCGAGGCATCCGGCTCGAGGACCGGCTTGCCCTCGATCGTGCGCTGGATCGCGCCGATCAGGGTCGGGATCTTCGCCAGGAGGCGCTTCGCCTTGCGCAGCTCGGCGTCGGGCGCGTTCGACTCGCACTCCTTGTCGTGGTGGCCCAGGATGCTGACGCCGGTGCGCAGCAGGCTCATCGGGTGGGCGTGCGGCGCGGCCTTGACCACCGCGGCCAGCTGGTCGATCACCGTCTTCTCGACGGCGCGCATGCCCTTGATCTCGGCGTCGAAGGCGGCGAGCTCGGCCGCGGTCGGCTTGTGGCCGACGATCACCAGGTGCGCCACGCCCTCGAAGGTCGCGTTCTCGGCGAGGTCGGCGATCTCGAAGCCGCGGTAGATCAGCTCGCTCTGCGTGACCGCGCAGACCTTGGTCTCGCCCACCACCTGGTTCGCGAGTCCGCGCGTGTCGACGGGCTTGGCGACGGAAACGGGGCTCGGAGGGGTGGCGGTGGCCATGGTCGGCGTCCTTCGTGAATCGTTGGGTGCGGCTCGAAAAGCGGAGTCTTGGGATGGTAGCGGCCATGTCCGCGGACGGGCCGCCGCAAGTAGGATCGCCCCGCGATGACCCGAATCCGAAGCCCGTTTTTCCCGAGGCTTTCCACCGTTATGGGGATGTGCGCCGCCCTCGGGACCGCCGGCTGCGGGGGCCCCCCGATCGTCGACGCGGGACCGATCGAGCCCGCGCGGCCCGACGCGGCCGCCGCGCCCACGATCGACGCCCTGCGCGATGCGTCCGCGTGGCTTGCCGGCCACTACTCGAGCGCGGCGCAGGCGGCAGAGGACGCCACCTACTTCGACGTCCGCCTGCACATCGTGCCCATCTGGCCCGATCGGGTCGACGGTCCCTGGTTCTACGTCGAGCAGGCGATGGCCTCCGCGCTCGACAAGCCGTACCGGCAGCGCATCTACCGGCTGTCGGCGGTGCCGGACCTGAAGGTCGAGAGCGTGATCTACGAGCTGCCGGGCAACCCGCTGCAGTGGGCCGGCGCGTGGGAGCGCCCCGAGCGCTTCAACGCGCTCGACCCCGCGATCCTGCAGGTGCGCCCGGGCTGCAGCGTGGTGCTCGCGTACGCCGGCCCCGAGCGGATGACGGGCGGCACCGAGGGCGACGGCTGCATGAGCGCGCTGCGCGGCGCGGCCTACGCGACGAGCGAGGTGGTGCTGACGCCCACCGGCATGGAGACATGGGACCGCGGCTTCGACGCCTCGAGCCGCCAGGTATGGGGCGCGACCAAGGGGCCGTACCGGTTCGTGAAGGATGCGCCCGCGCCGGTCGAGCCGATGCCGCCCGACATGCCGGTCGGCGACGAGGCACCCGTCGTGGCACCTGCGCCCGAGCCTGCGCCGGCGCCAGAACCCGCGCCTGCGCCGGAACCTGCGCCTGCTCCCGCGCCCGCCCCCGAGCCCGCGAAGGATCCCTCGTGACCGCACACGTCCACCCCGGCCGACGGCTGCGCGACGCATGGTCCCGCGGCGTGGTCATGGTGCCCGGCGCCTTCAACGCGCTGGTGGCCCGTGCCGTCCGCCAGGCGGGCTTCGAGGCCTGCTACGTCTCCGGCGGCGCGACCGCGAACGTCTCGGGCTACCCGGACATCGGCCTCATCACGCTCACCGAGATGGCGCGCACGATCCGCGAGATCAGCGATGCCTCGGGGCTGCCCGTGATCGCCGACGCCGACACCGGCTACGGCGAGGTCGAGTGCGCGGTGCGCACCGTGGTCGAGTACGAGCGCGCCGGCGCCGCCGCGCTGCACGTCGAGGACCAGGTCTTCCCCAAGCGCTGCGGACACCTCGACGGCAAGGACCTCGTGCCCGCGGCCGCGATGGCCGACAAGGTCCGTGCCATGGCCACGCACCGCCTGAGCCGCGACTTCGTCATCATCGCGCGCACCGATGCGCGCCACGTCACGGGCTTCGAGGATGCGGTGAAGCGCGCCAACCTCTACCGCGAGGCCGGCGCCGACATGATCTTCCCGGAAGGCCTGCAGAGCGAGCGGGAGTTCGCCGACTTCGCGAAGGCCTCGCCGGGCCCGCTGCTTGCCAACATGACCGAGTTCGGGAAGACGCCGGACATCCCCGCGGCACGCTTCGGCGAGCTCGGATACCACGTGGTCATCTACCCGCTGAGCATGATGCGCGCGGCGATGGGCGAGGTGGCACGCGGGCTGGCGGCGCTGCGGCGCGACGGCTCGGTGCGCGAGCTGCTGCCGCGCATGCAGACGCGCAAGGAGCTCTACGCGCTGCTCGGCTACGAGCCGGGCCGCCAGTGGGACTACCCGGGCCCGCCGGTCAGTTGACGACGATGTCGTAGAGGAACGTGGCGTCGTCGCGGGGGTCGCGCCGCCAGGCGACGCCGACGTCGTTGGGGCGCAGCCCGCGCGTGCGCAGCATCGGCGGCGGCGGCAGCTCCTCGTGCAGCGTTCGGTCCTTCGCCTTGCGCGGCACCGGATGGGCGACGAGCTCGATCGTCGCGGGCGCGGGCGTGGCGTCGTCCGGCGGCACGGTGAAGTTCGCGTCGTCGGCGGCGTCGAGGGTCACCACGTAGCCGTGGCTCGAGGCCGTCCAGCGGAACTTCCGTTCGCGCAGCACGGCCTTCAGCTCCTCGAGCGTGGCCGGGCGCTCGCCGTGCGCCCACGCGTCGCGCAGGCCCTCGGCGAGGAACTCGAGCCGGCCCCGCGCGGCCACGTACGCCCCGGGCTTCGCGGTGCGCGCATGGTCCTTCCACCGCGCCTCGAACTGGCGCACCTCGGGCTCGGTGTCGAGCCCGAACGCGCGGCGCATGGCGTCGAAGGGGTTCGATCCCTGGTTCAGGAACCGGAGCATGTCGGAGAAGTGCGGCTCGTACTTGCCGCCGTCGCCGTACACCAGGAAGTGCACCATCGACCATGCCTGCATGTACTGCGCGCGCGCGGTGCCGTTGCGCACGGCGGCGTTCCAGCGCGCCGAGTCCATCTGCAGGATGTCCATGAAGGGGATGGTGCGGTCCTGCTCGACCGAGGCACGCACCTGGTCGACCACCGCGGGGCTGGCCTGCCCGACGATCACCGACTTCCCCTCCACCACCGCCTCGCCGAAGAACTCGGCAAGCCCCTCGTTGAGCCAGGGCGGCAGCTCGTTGCCGAAGAACGCGTACGCGAACTGGTGGAAGCCCTCGTGCTGCGCCACGTGTGCCACGCGCTGGCGCGGCAGACCCTCGGTCCAGAACGCGAGCCCCGACCCGAGCGGCGTCACGAAGAACATCCCCCCCGAGCCGGTGGCATTGATCCCGAACCGGGTGCGCAGGGTGTCGAGGTAGTCCTGCTGGCGCGCGAACATGAAGACGTTGGGGTGCTCCGGGGACTGCCGTCGCATGCCGGTGCGGACGACCAGCCGCCGGAAGAACTCGTCGTACATCGTGTCCAGGAGCTCGGCCCAGGCCTTCGTGTCGGCCGGGGGGAGGTCGCTCCGGATGGCGTAGTGACGGCTCTGCGGCAGGCCCACGCCCGGGCGCGGGGCGGTTCGGTCCCACCACGGTCCTTGGACGGTCGGCGACACCGCCGGCGGCGCCGCCCGAGCGGCCGCCACCGACACCGGCGCGAACGCGGCCGAAGTGAGGAAGGCGGCAAGCACCGCGGCGATGAATCGCGGAAAATCCACGGGTTTCGAGGATAGGGGGCG
>JBEITQ010000049.1:0-10038 GCA_040374835.1 Phycisphaeraceae bacterium
ATGATTCCCGATTACTCCCGGGTGCCGCCCGGACGAGCGGTTGTCGTCGAGGCCGAGCGTAGCCGGGTGGAGCGAGGCCGTCCGCGGGACAGGGGTCCCGCGCGCAGCGAGGGGCGCGGTCGAACTTCGAACAGCCCCGCGCGCAGCGAAGGGTGCGGCCGAACTTCGAACAGCCCCGCGCGCCGCGAAGGGTGCGGTTGAACCCCAAACCCGCTCAGGCCAGCTTCTTGACTGCCTCAACCACGCTCTCGGCCACCCAGTGGCGCTGGGCTTCGGTCATCTCGCCGTAGATCGGGAGGGCGATCGTCTCGAGCGCGGCGCGCTCGGAGTGCGGGAAGACGCCGTGCTGGTAGCCGAGGAACTTGAAGCACTCCTGCATGTGCAGGCAGAGCGGGTAGTAGATCTCGGTGCCGATCTTGCGCTTGGCGAGCTCGTCGCGCACGGCGTCGCGCATGCCGGCGGGCACGCGCACCACGTACTGGTTGTAGATGTGCCGGCCCTTCGCGGGGGCCTTGGGGAACCGGATCGGGAGGCCGCCCTGGTCGACCGGCACCGAGCTGTCCGCCGCGCCGTGGGCGCGGAAGAAGTCGTCGTACCAGCGCGCGTTGCGCTGGCGGGCCTCGCTCCAGGCGTCGAGGTGCCGCAGCTTGATGCTGAGCACGGCCGCCTGCAGCGCGTCGAGGCGCGAGTTCATGCCGATCTCGTGGTGGTAGTACTTCGGCTCCATCCCGTGGTTGCGCAGGCGCTTCATGCGCGCCGCGAGGGCGTCGGAGTTGGTGGCCATGATGCCGCCGTCGCCGAAGCCGCCGAGGTTCTTGGACGGGAAGAAGCTGTAGGTGCCGATGTCGCCGACGCTGCCGACGCGCCGGCCGTGCACGTCCTCGGTGCCGATCGCCTGCGCGCAGTCCTCGACCACCGACAGCCCGCGGGCCTTGGCGATGCCCATGATGGCATCGAGGTCCGCGGCCTGGCCGAAGAGGTGCACCGGCATCAGGCTCTTGACGCGCTTGCAGCAGCCGAAGGCCTCCTCGACCGACGTCGGGCAGATGTTGTAGGTGACCGGGTCGATGTCGACGAAGACGGGCCGCGCGCCCAGGCGGTGGACGCTGCCGGCCGTGGCGAAGAACGTGAACGTCGGCAGCACCACCTCGTCGCCCGGGCCGATGTCGAGCGCCTGGAGGGCGAGCAGGATGGCGTCGGACCCGTTGGCGCAGCCGACCGAGTGCTTCGTGCGGCAGTAGGCGGCCACCTCGCGCTCGAGCTCGTCGATCTTCGGGCCGCCGATGAAGTACTGGCTGGCCATCACGTCGAGCACCACCGGCTCGACCTCGGCGCGGATCGTGGCGTACTGGGCCTTGAGGTCCAGGAGCGGGACGTTCACCTCGCGGGCGGTCATCGTGGCCATTCCGAAATCATAGGGGAATCGGCACGCCGCCCGGCCGCGGCGCAGCCCGCCGCCCTCACCGCCCGGTGCTGCCGAAGCCGCCGTGGCCCCGTGCGGTGCCGTCGAGCTCGTCCACCTCGCGCACGGCCGCGCGCGCCACCGGCGCGATCACCATCTGCGCCACGCGCATGCCGTGTTCCACCGTGAACGCCGCGCGGCCAAGGTTGACGAGCGGCACCATCATCTCGCCGCGGTAGTCGCTGTCCACGGTGCCGGGGGCGTTGGGCATGCCGATCCCGTGCTTCGTGGCCAGGCCCGACCGGGGGCGTACCTGCGCCTCGAAGCCGTGCGGGATCGCCATCGCGAACCCGCACGGCACCAGCACGATGTCGCCGGGCGCGATCGTCAGCGGCGCGTCGAGGCACGCGTGGAGGTCGAGGCCCGCCGCGTGCTCGCTTTGGTACGCGGGGACCTGGGCGCCCGCGCGGAGGCGCTTGAAGCGGACGTCGACCGGGGAGCCTTGCATGCGGAGGAGGGTAGCGCGGCAGCCGCGGCGAGGATCTCGTCGGCGTGGCCCTCCGGCTTCACCTTGTCGAAGCGCGCCGCGACCTTCCCGTCGGGACCGACGAGGTACGTGGTGCGCGCCACCCCCATGTACTTCTTGCCGTACATCGACTTCTCCTGCCACGTGCCGTACGCGGCGCACAGGCGCGGCGCCTTCCCGGCCGCGGGCACGTCGGCGAGCAGCGCGAAGGGCAGCCTGAACTTGCGCGCGAACTTCGCGTGGCTCTCCGGGGAGTCCGGGCTCACGCCGAGCACCTCGATGCCCGCCTTCCGGAACTTCGCGAAGCCGTCGCGGAACGAGCACGCCTCGACGGTGCAGCCCGGCGTGTCGTCCTTGGGATAGAAGTAGAGGACGAAGGCGCGTCCCTTGAACTCGGCGAGCGTGCGGACGGCGCCCGTCTGGTCGGGCGCGGAGAACGCGGGAGCCTTGCGGCCGGCATCGATGGGAGGCATGGCGCGATCGTAGGCCGGGCACGGCCCGGTCAGCGGTCGTCGCGGCGGTACTCGAGGCTCGGGCGGCGGTGCGTGCGCCCCTCGAGCTCGGGCGTGCGCCAGCACCCGACCCAGCGGCCGGGGCGCACCTCGACCAGCACGTGCTCGTCGCGGCCGGCGACCACGTCGGGCCGCGTGCCTGCGGGCATGTCCGGCCACCACGGCACCGCGCCCGGGATCTTCCGGAACTCGGCGGGGTCGTTCGTCACGTCCCGCACGGTGACCAGGCGGTGCTTCACGTCGCGCAGCATGGGGATCGAGCGGAACAGCCCGCGCGTGTACGGGTGCAGCGGCTCGTCGAAGAGCTCGAAGACGTTCGCGTACTCCACCACGCGGCCGGCGTACATGACGCACACCACGTCGGCGTTCTCGGCCACCACGCCCAGGTTGTGCGTGATGAGCATGATGCCCATGTCGCGCGTCGACTGCAGCTCCCGCAGCAGCTCCAGGATCTGCGCCTGGATGGTGACGTCGAGCGCCGTGGTCGGCTCGTCGGCGAGCAGCACCTTCGGCCGGCAGGCGAGCGCCATCGCGATCATCACGCGCTGGCGCATGCCGCCGGAGAACTGGTGCGGGTACATCGAGAGCCGCTCCTCGGGCTTCTTGATCCCCACGTCCTTCATCGCCTGGACCGCGATCGACCGCGCCTCGCCCGCGCCCACCTTCTGGTGGAGCAGGATCGCCTCGAGCAGCTGGTCGCCGATCGTGTAGACCGGGTTGAGGCTCGTCATCGGCTCCTGGAAGATCATGGCGATCTTCCCGCCGCGGATCGAGAGCATGTCCTCCTCGCGCAGAGAGCAGATGTCGCGGCCCTCGAAGAGGATGCTGCCGCGGTCGAACCGGCCCGGCGGCCGCGGGATGAGCTGCATGGTGCTCATCGCGGTCACGCTCTTGCCGCAGCCGGACTCGCCCACCACCGCGAGCGTCTGGCGCGGGAACAGCGTCATGTTGACGCCGTTCACGGCCTGGATGCGCGGACCGCCGGCCGAGTTGTCGAAGCTGACGGCGAGGTCGGCGACCTCGAGGACGGGGCGGGATGGCTCGCTCATCAGTGGGCCGCCTTCCGGAGCTTGGGGTCGATCGCGTCGCGCATGGCCTCGCCGAGCAGGTTGTAGCTGAGCACCGAGAGGAAGATCGCCGCGCCGGGAAACACCGCCAGCCACCACACGAAGGTGCCGGTGGCGGCGGTCGCGCTCGACAGCAGCTTGCCCCAGCTCGCCTGCCCGTCGGGCCCGAGTCCCAGGTAGCTGAGCGTGGCCTCCACCGTGATGGCCGCGGCGATCGCGAAGCTTGCGTCGACGAGCACCGGCGTGATGCCGTTCGGCAGCATGTGCCGGAACAGGATCTTCGAGACCGGCAGGCCGTTCGCCCGCGCAGCCTGCACGAAGTCCTGGTTCCTGAGCTTGAGGAACTCCGCGCGCGTGAAGCGCGCCGCGCCCGTCCAGCTGAAGCAGCCGATGATCGCCATCATCACGTAGGTGTCGCGCGGCAGCACGCCCGCCGCGACGATCAGCAGGAAGAGGAGCGGCACCGCCATGAAGACCTCGACCACGCGGAAGAGGAGGAGGTCGACCTTGCCGCCGAAGTAGCCCATGCACGCGCCGACCGTCACGCCGATCACGACGGAGATGCCCGTCGAGACGATGCCGATCGAGATCGACAGCCTGCACGCCCACAGGAGCTGCGACAGCACGTCGCCGCCGAGCGCGTCGGTGCCGAGCAGCACGCGGCGGTCGCCGAACGGCGTCCCCTCGTAGGAGGAGAGCTTGGGCCAGTCGGCGATGCGCTTGACGGGCGGGAGCGCCACCATGTCGCTGCGCGAGTACTGCGGCGACCACGGCACCGGGGCCCAGACCACGTCCCGGACGGCCCCGCTCCGCTCGTCCTCCACGTACTGCTCGAAGTCGACCAGCGCGGCGCCGCCGGCGAAGGCGCATGCCGCGACGGCGGCCGCCGCCACGAGCGCCGCGGCCGCGCCGCGCACCAGGCGGCCGTCGACCGTGGGGACGAGGAACGCCAGCACGCTCACGGGCAGCGCCACCGCCGCCGCGATGGCGGCCGGGCCCCACTCGCCGCGCGCGAACGACTTCACCGCCTCCGCGCGCCCGGCCCCGATGGCCCATCCCTCGGCCCACGAGGACAGCAGCACGATCAGGCCCGCCTGGACGGCCGCGGTCACCAGGATGCCCAGCCGCTGCGAGCGCCGCAGCGAGCGGGGCCCGGCGAACACCCACGGCACGCCCGCCACGGCCCCCGCCACCAGCAGCCAGTCCGAGGGCGAGAGGTGCGCCAGGAGCGGCCACGACCGCACGCCCTGCGCGTCGACCAGGGTGTACGGATGGGCATTGGCGATCAGCGGCGCGAACACCGCCATGAACGCCACCGCCGAGATCCAGCACCGCCCCGCCACCGCGCCGGGCCGGCGCAGGACGCGCGCCCACGCATCGGCCCAGAAACCCTGCGCGCGGACCGCGCCGACGCCCCGCATCACGTCGATGCCGGAGATCGCCGCGGGCACGGCGCCGGGTGCCGGTGCGCGCTCACTCATAGCTCACCCGCGGGTCGGCCGCCGCATAGAGGATGTCCGCGAGCAGGAGCGCCAGCAGGTTGACGCACGCCACCATGAACGTGTTCGCCAGGATGATCTCGCGGTCGCGCAGGTCGATCGCCTCCAGGATGAGGCTTCCCATCCCGGGCACCGTGAAGATCCGCTCGATGACCACGCTGCCGGCGAGCATCGCGGGGAAGACGCCCACGAACATCGTGATGAGGGGCAGCAGGCTGTTGCGGAACACGTGCCGCAGCACCACGTCCTTGCGCGGAACGCCCTTGGCCTTCGCCGTGCGGACGTAGTCGGCGTTGAAGTTGTCGAGCATCGACGCGCGCGTCTGCTTGGAGAGCACCGCGAACGACGCGTAGACGAGGCACAGCACCGGGAGCGCCACGTGCCAGGCGGTGTCGAGCAGGTAGCCCCGGTGCCAGGCGCCCGCGGCGTCGGTGTGGGGCAGGAACGTCATCGCGTCGGCCGCGCTGTCGTGCAGGCCGCTCACCGGGAACCACCCCAGGTACTGCTGGTTCGCCAGGAACCCGACCGCGAACACGCCCGCAAGCACCGTGGGGATGGAATAGAGGCCCAGGAACGCGAATCCCGAGGCGACGTCGAACCACCCGCCGCGCCGCACGCTTGCGAGCACGCCGGTGGGCACCGCCACCAGGTACGAGATCGGGAAGGCGATCAGGTTGATGAGGAGCGTCACCGGCAGCGCCGCCAGGATCAGGTCCGCGACCGGCCGGTTTCGGCTGAAGGAGACGCCGAGGTCCGGCGTGTCGAGCGACACGAGTCCCGGCACGAGCGGGATCCCGCTCTTCGGGTAGGGCTCCGCGCGGAAGGCGACCATCGCCCGCGCCTGCGCCTCGCGCGCGGCGAGCCACTTCGCGTGCATGGCGGCGGCGGCCTTCGCGAGGCCCGCGCACGCCGGGTCGGCCGGGTCGAAGCGAACGTCCTCGAAGCGCGAGGGCTTGGCGCCGCCCTTGGCGTCGAGCCGCGCGGCCATCTCCGGCCCGGCCGCGCGCGCCCAGTCGGCGAGCGCGTCGCGGAAGAGCCGAACGCTCCCCACGTACTCGCGCCGCGTGCCCTCGGCATCGCGCTGCAGCTTCTTGAACTGCGGCACCGCGTCCTCGCCGGAGGCCGGCACGAACGCCACCTCGGGCACCGCCGGCGGCGGAAACGCGGCGGCGAGCGGCGGGTCGTCGATCCCGCGCGGCGGCGCCACGCGGTCGCCGGCCGGCGCACGCAGGTCCCGCATGCCGAACTTGACCGGCGAGATGCGCCCCAGCCACCGCACGTACTGGACGATCACGGGGTCGTTCAGGCCGTAGCGGTCCTCGAGGTAGGCCTGCATCTGCGCCACCTTGCTGGTGTCGCTCATCTGCCCGCCCGAGACCGCGAGGCCCGCGCCGATGCCGCCCGGCGCCAGGGCCAGCAGCATGAACACCATCAGCGTGATCCCGAGGATGGTCGGGACCATGAAGGCGAGGCGTCGGAGCAGGTACGACAGCATCGGGTCGCCGGGTGGCTCAGCTGCCGGGCGCCGCCTGCATCGAGCGGAAGAACTCCTGAGGCTCGAGACCGGTCTTGTAGGCGTTCACGTTGCCGAACTCGCGCTTCACGAAGCGCAGCCACGGGGCGACGCGGACGAAGGTGTAGGGCTGCTCGTCGGCGACGCACGCCTCGAACTCGCGCCACACCTTCATGCGCTCGGCCTCGTCCATGGTCCGGCGGCCCTTCTCGATGAGCGCGTCGCACTTCGGGCTGCGCCACTGCACGAAGTTGTCGCCGCCCTCCTTGATGCTCTCGGAGTGGTAGATCTGCCGAGGGTCGCTCTCGGGGGAGTTGGCCCCCCAGCCCATCGTGATGGCGTCGAAGTCGCGCAGCTTCAGGATCTCCTGGTAGCGGCTCCAGTCGACCGGGCGCGTCCTCACCACGATGCCCGCCTTGCCGAAGCTGTCCTTCACGAAGCGCGCGAGGCGCTCGGAGATCTCGCCGCCGGTCGCGTACGTGTATTCGAACTCGAAGCGGTCGCCCTTGGCGTCCTCGAGCACGCCGTCGCCGTTGCGGTCCTCCCACCCGGCCTCGGCCAGCAGGCGCTTCGCGGCGTCGGGGTCGAACGGCAGCGGCTTGAGGTCCGGGTCGCTCCCCGGGCTCTCCGGGTTCACCGGGCCCTTGGCGACGATCCCGATCCCGTCCCAGATGTCGCGGATCATCCGCTCGCGGTCGAGGAGCATCGTCATCGCGCGCCGCACGCGCACGTCGCGGAAGGGGGTCTCCTTGCCGTTGCGCGGCCCGCACTGCCATGCGATGAAGCTGTAGCTGCAGCGCATGTTGGTCCACTTGAGGGCGTAGCTCGTCTTCTCGAAGTCCTTGTCCTCCGCGAGCACCTTGTTGAACTGCGGCGACGAGGGCAGCATCATCGAGCCCTCGCCGTTTCGGTAGGCCACCAGGCGGCCGAGCTCGTCCTTCACCGTGCGGAAGCGCATCCGCTCGAGCGGGGGCTTCTCGGCCCAGTACTGCTCGTTGCGCACGAGCACCACGTCGTCGGGCGGCGTCCACTGGGACGCCAGGTCGCCGGGGCCCGCGGGCACGCGCTCGACGCGGAACTGCCCGCTGCCCATGAGGAGGCCGGTGGCCTGGTTCACCTGGGAGGGCTCGAAGCGCGAGTAGTAGTGCTTCGGGAGGATCGGGTTCCCCAGCGCGATCAGGATGTTCGTGAAGAGCGGCTCCCCGAAGACGAACTCGACGGTGCGCTCGTCGACCACCTTCACGTCCTTCAGGTTGTCGTGCAGGCTGCGTGCGCGCTCGGCCTCGATGAGCGGGTTGGCGATGTAGTCGAGGAACGTCCACCGGACGTCCTCGGCCGTCACGGGCTGCCCGTCGCTGAAGCGGGCGCGCGGGTTGATGTGGGCGCGGATCCAGAGGCCCTCGGGATCGATCTGCCAGCCGTCGGCGAGCTTGCCCTCCATCTTCAGGGTCTTCGGGTCGAACGACCCGAGCGTCTCGCACACGCGGTCGATGACCCGCGTGCCGTAGACGTCGGTCGAGATGTACGGGGTGAGCTTCGCGGGCTGCGCCTCGAAGAGCTCGATGAACTCGCCGCCGAGGGCGAAGCCGGGCTGGCCCTCCGGGTCGGACTCGGGCCGCGGCGACGGCCAGCGCTCGACCTTCACCCCGGGACGCGCCCATGCGTCCGCGACCGGCGCCTGCCGTCCCGCCGACGCGCGCGCGCCGCCGGCGGCCGCGGCGTCGACGGCGGCCTGGGGCAGCTGCTCGAAGCCCCGCTCAACCCTGCGCGAGAGCTGCGCGACCTGCTGCTCGATCTCGGCGAGCTTCGCCTTCGCGTCCTGCTGGGCGAGCTCCATCCGGGTCTTCTGCACCATCGACAGCCACACGCTGCCGAGGATCGCGAGCAACACGGCCAGGAGCACGAAGTCCTTCAGTCCGAAGCGGTTCTGCATGGGATTCCTCGGGGCCCGGAAGGGTAGCCGAAGCCGCTGCCCGCGGATTCACCACCGAGCGCGGGATGCGGCGGGGTCGTAGCGGGCCCGCAGCGAGTCGCCGATGAAGTTCAGCGAGACGAGCGTCGCCGCGATCATCGCGCACGGCGCCGCCAGCAGCCACCACCGGCTCACCACGAGGTTCACCTCCGAGAGCCCGGAGCTCGCGAGGCTTCCCCAGCTCGGCACCGGCTCGCGCACGCCGATCCCGAGGAAGCTCAGGAAGCTCTCGCTCAGGATCGCCGCCGGCACCGCGAGCGTCGCGTAGACGACCATCGGCCCCACCAGGTTCGGAAGAAGGTGCCGCAGGAACTGCCGGTGCGCGGGCACGCCCGTGGCGCGGCACGCCTCCATGAAGGGCTGCGCCCGCAGGCTCAGCACCTGCCCGCGGATCACGCGCGACATCGTCAGCCAGCTGGTGCCGCCGATCGCCACGAAGAGCACCAGGATCCCCGCGCCCTGCGGCAGCGACCCGCCGCCGAGCCGTGCCGCGATGCCCTCGGCCGCCACCGAGAGCAGCACCACCAGCAGGATCGACGGCAGCCCGTAGAGCACGTCGACCGTGCGCATCATGAGGGCGTCGGTGCGCCCGCCGGCGTAGCCGGCGAGCGCGCCCCACAGCGTGCCGATGGTGACGGCAATGGCCGCCGCGGCGAGCCCGACCGCGATGCTGAAGATCCCGCCGGCGAGGAGCCGCGCGAGCGCGTCGCGCCCGAGGGCGTCGGTGCCGAGGGACCGCCCCGGCACGTAGTCGCCCGCGGCGGCGGCGGCCTCCGCGCGCGCCCGCTGGCCGTCGTCGAGCGCCATCCACGCGGGCGGCAGCAGGTTGAGCTGGAGGTTCGACGCCGCGTAGCGCGGCACGTCGACCTCGCCGATCCGCACCGGGCCGAACGACCACGGCATGGACAGGGCGCATGCCGCGACGATGGCGGCAAGCACCGACCATCCGGCGACGGCCCAGCGGCGCTGCAGCGGATCCACGCGGAGGAGTCTACGGAGCGGGGGGCGCGCCGCGGCGCGGCGCCGGCGGCTGGCCGCTCTTGACGGCCTCGATGCGCTCGCGCACGCGCTCGGCGGTCCGGCGCTGCTCCTCGACGAGCTCCTCGCGCAGGGTCTTGAGCTGCGCGTCGAGCGCCACGAGCTCCTGGGCACGCGCCTTGAGGTCGACGTCGACCTGCGCGCGCGCCTTGGTCTCGATCTGGGCGGCGAGCGCCGCGGCATTCGCCTCGTCCTTCGCCGCGCTCGCGGCGCGCCACCGCTCGCCGAGGTCGCGCAGCTCCAGCTGCAGCCGCAGCTCCTCGACGCGGATCGCGTAGAGGCCGGGGTTTCGGTCCTTGAGGACCGCCAGGCCCATCAGGCGCCGTGCGTTCATCCGGACCGACTGCGACATGCGGTCGGGGATCTCCGCGCGCACCTTCTCGATCTCGGCGGCGAGCTCCGGCGACACGTCCCGCGCGACCGCGATCACGCGCTCGGCCATCTCGGCCGCCATCGGGGCGTCTCCCCGCCAGCGACCGCCGTCGCCGCGGCCCTCGACGCGCCGGCCG
>JBEITQ010000194.1:0-3986 GCA_040374835.1 Phycisphaeraceae bacterium
CTGGGCGCGAGCACCAAGGCCCCCGCGCCGAGCGCCGCGAACGCCACGCGGTACCCGCTCACCCACATGCCGGCCCCCGCCCCGAGCTGCCGCGGCTCGAGCGACTCCGCCTGGAAGGCGCTCGACGCCATGTCCTGCGTGGCGCTCGCCACGACGAGCAGCATGAGGATCGCGAGGAACACCCTCGGATCGCCCGTGCCGGCCAGCGCAAGCAGCACCGAGGCGCACGCGCACGCGGCGGCCGTGGCCACGATCCAGGCGCGGCGACGGCCGAGGGCCCCGAGCCCCGGCACGCCGACGCGGTCGACGAGCGGTGCCCACAGGAACTTCAGGGCGTACGGTAGCTGCGCGAAGGCAAGAAACCCGATGGCCTCGACGCTCCAGCCCGACTCGGTCGCCCAGACCGGGGCCACCGACGTCGCCAGCATGTTGGGCACGCCGCACGAGACGCCCACGGCCAGCAGCACGAGCATCGTGCGGTCGGCGTAGAGCGGGCGCGGCACCGCCGCAGACTATCGCCCAAGCGAAGCGCGGGGCCCCGGCACTGCCGGGGCCCCGCGGGAGTTCACGGATTCAGGTCGTTCGCAGCCGGTTCAGCGGCGGCGACGGCTGCCGGCGACGCCGGCCAGGCCCAGAAGCGCCATCGCGCCGGGAGCCGGGACGAGCGAGCCGTCCACGTTGACCATGAATCGGCTCGGCGCGCCGGTTCCGAGCGTGTAGAACGCGGCGAACGAGCCGCTCGCGTTGTAGTTGAACATGCCGAAGCCGTTGACCGAGGCGCCCGTGACCGGGGCATTCACCACGCGCCAGCCGTTGATGGCGTTCGCAGCATTCGGACCGGTGAACTCAACGCCGATCCAGAAGCCGCCGAGTCCCGCGTTGGACGTGCGCTCCAGGTTGAGGGTGATGCCCGAGATGGCGCCGGTGCCCACCTGCTGGGTGATGAAGCCGGCCGACGCGTCGGCGCCGAGCTTGCCGGAGTAGACGAGGTAGTTGGCGCCGAGGCCGAAGCTCTGGGTGGCGGCGTCGTACGTCATCTCCGCCGCATAGATGTTGATGCCCACCGAGGTGAGGAATCCCGCGGTCGGCCCGCGGCGGATTCCCACGGAGATGCTGTCGAGGAGCAGCTGCGAGTCGGCCGCGCCGGTCGCGGTGAAGCAGTTCATGTACGAGATGACGCCGGCCTGGCCCGGGTTGAAGCGCGACCCGGTCTCCGTGCCGCCTCCGTAGACCAACGCCGCGCTGGCGAGGGACGACATGCCGAGCGACGCGACGACTGCAGCGACCGAGACGGAAGACTTCATTGGGGAACTCCGAGGGAAGGGGAAACGGGAGGGACAGGCTCGGCCCTGCTCGCCGCAGGGACGTCCCTTCAACCTCGCTCTCGGGGGGATGTCTCCCAGGGGTAGGGGAACGGGAGCCGAGGCATCCATGCCGCGGCCCGACGCTCGGTCAAGAAATGCGACAGCAATTGCGTCTGACCGCACCCGGATCAGGTCACGGCAGGCGCCGCGCCCAATAATCGAACCGATTCAGACCCCGAGCGCCGCGGCCATCCGCGCTCCCAGGTCCGCCGGGCTGTCGGCCACGTTCAGGCCGCTCGCGCGCAGCGCATCCATCTTGGACTGCGCCGTGTCGTCCGCGCCGCCGATGATCGCGCCCGCGTGGCCCATGCGCCGCCCCGGGGGCGCCGTGCGGCCGGCGATGAAGGCCACCACCGGCTTGTGCCGCATGTTCGCCTTGATCCAGCGGCCGGCCTCCACCTCGTCGGTGCCGCCGATCTCGCCGATCATCACCACGCCGTCCGTGTCCTGGTCGGCGGCGAACATCTCCAGCACGTCGATGAAGTTGACGCCCTTCACCGGGTCGCCGCCGATGCCGACGCAGGTGGACTGGCCGATCCCGCGCTCGCTCGTCTGCCACACCGCCTCGTAGGTCAGCGTGCCGGAGCGGCTGACGATGCCCACCGCCTTGCCCGTGCGGGCGTCCAGCCGGTGCGTGTGGATGTAGCCCGGCATGATGCCGATCTTGCAGCCGCCGACGAATCGGCCGGGAGCGTCCCCCTTGCGGCCGGGCGTGATGACGCCGGGGCAGTTGGGACCGACCAGCACCGAGTCCGGGTAACCGGCCAGGCGCGCGCGCACCTTCACCATGTCCTGCACCGGGATTCCCTCGGTGATGGCGACGATGGTGCGGATGCCGGCGTCCGCGGCCTCGAGGATGGCGTCGCCCGCGAACGGCGGCGGCACGAAGATCATGCTGGCGGTGGCGCCGGTGGCGCGCACGGCCTGGGCGACGGTGTCGAAGATCGGCAGGCCGTTGGCGTCCTTCTGGCCGCCCTTGCCCGGCGTGGTGCCGCCCACCATGCGCGTCCCGTAGTCGAGGCAGCCCTTCGTGTGGAAGGCGCCCGAGGAGCCCGTGATGCCCTGGCAGATGACCGCCGTGTTGCCGTCGATGAGGATCGCCATGGGAAGGTCCGTGTGCTGCGGTGCGCACCGCGCCGCGGTCGGCGCGAGGGGCGGGAAGGATAGCGCGTGGGCTAGGATCGCGTCATGACGCCGCGCATCGGTTTCCGCGCGCTTCCGGCCGCCGCGCTGCTGGCGGTGCTGGCCTCGGTGCTGCTGGCGGTGCCGGCCGCGATGCCGGTGAGCCTCGGCCGCGACGCCCTGCCCGGCATCGATGCGGCCACGCTCTGGGCCCGCGTGCGCATCGTCGGCGCGAGCGCCAGCGCGGGCTTCGCGGTCCGCGCGCCCGGCGCGCGCACCCGCGCCTCGCGGCTCGAGCCCATGACCCTGGCGCGCATCGGATCGGCCGCGCGGCTGGGCGCCGGCGAGGTGACCGGCGACGCCTCGGGCTTCTTCTTCCTGGACCCGGAGGGAAACGGCCGCGAGCAGGTGGACGCGCTCCTTGCCATGGATCCGCGCCCCACGGTGGTGCTGGCGCCCGACTTCCTCTTCTGGTTCACCTACGGCACGGTCGGGCCCGGCCGACGGCCCGTGCGCGACGAGGCGCAGCGGCTGGCGCTGCTCGCGGAAGGCATGCGCATCCTGGACCGCGTGGGCGAGGCAGGCATCCCGCTCGTGGTCGGCGACCTGCCGGACATGTCGGCGGCGGTCGGCAAGATGCTCTCGCGCGCGCAGATGCCCCGGCGCGAGACGATCGATCGCGCCAACGAGGAGATCCGCGCGTGGGCGTCGCGCCGCCCGCGCGTGGCGCTGCTGCCCCTGGGGCGCCTCGTGTCCGACCTGCGCGCGGGCAAGCCCTTCCAGGCCGGCCGCCGGACGTGGGACGCCGCGGTCGACGGCGCGCTCATCCAGCGCGACGAACTGCATCCGACGTTCGAGGGATCGGTGGCCCTGCTCGCCCGCGCGGAGCAGGCCGCGAACGACCGCTTCCTGGGCGCGCGTCAGCCGAACGCGCCGGGGGCACCGGCCGCGTTCGAGCACGATCCGGCGAAGGTCGCCGAGCGCGTGCGGATCGAGCTTGTTCCCGCGCGCGTTCAGCCCTGAAGCTGCGCGAGGCGCCGCTTCACGTCGGCGTCCTCGGTGCGCTGGATCAGGCCGTTCAGCCACTCCATTGCCCCCGTCGTGCCGTCGACGGCGCGCACGGACGGAAGCAGCGCCTGCGCGTCCTGGTCGAGGCGCGGACCGCGGATCGCGGCCTTGAGCGCCGCCACGGTCGGGCGGTCGCGGATCGAGCCGACGTCCAGCGCCCACAGCTGCCACAGCATGTCGCGCTCCTCGAAGGTGGGCTCGCGCACCAGCGCCCAGGCCTGCATGAAGTCGGTGCGCGAGCCGGCGCGGAAGAGCGGACCGAGCGCCAGCGGCGCCACCGCCTCGCCCGCGTTGCGCGCGCGCGCGAGCTGCCACACCTGCGCGGCCACCGCATCGTCCCCGCACAGCACCAGGCAGCGCATCGCGTCGACCAGCGCGGGCGCGGCCGACGCGTCGTCGGCGGCCGCCTTGACGCGCTCGAGCGCCGCGCGC
>JBEITQ010000218.1:0-3235 GCA_040374835.1 Phycisphaeraceae bacterium
GCGAGTCGGCGGTCGTGGTTCCCACCGTGATCAGCGCACCCACCCCGGCCGCGCGGGCCTGCGAAATCACGCTCGGGACGCGGTCCGCGAGGGCATCGTTCAGGAGGTGGCAGTGGGTGTCGATCATTTGGTTATCAGACGTAGCGGCCGTCGGTGGCGACCGCGGCGGAGGCTAGCACCCGCCTCCCGGTTTCCTTGACCGCCTCTTGGCGGGGGCCGTAACATTGGCAGCGGACTTCGTGAAACTTTTCACAAAGTCTGCGGGCGTTTCGCGCCCGCGGGTCCAATTCTCCGACTCCACAGAACAGACGATGAGCCGATTCCTGTTCCCCCGTTGGTCGAACGCGCTGCTGCCCTTCGTGCTGGTAGTCGGCGCCGTCGCCCCGCTCTACGTGACGCTGCTCGTCGCCTACGGGTTCAGCCCGAAGACGCTCGACGGCCAGTACCAGCCCGTCCAGCCGGTGCCGTTCAGCCACGCGCTGCACGCGGGCAAGCTGGGCATGGACTGCCGCTACTGCCACAACACGGTCGAGAAGGCCGCGCACGCCGCCGTGCCGCCGACGCAGACCTGCATGAACTGCCACACGCAGATCCACAAGGAGAGCCCCAAGCTCGCGGAGGTCCGCTCGAGCTACGAGACGGGCATGCCCATCGAGTGGATCAAGGTGCACAAGCTCGGGGACTACGCGTACTTCGACCACTCCGCGCACGTCACGCGCGGCGTCAGCTGCGTGGAGTGCCACGGCCGCGTCGACCAGATGGAGGTCGTGCACCGCGCCCAGCCGCTGTCGATGGGCTGGTGCCTCAACTGCCACCGCAATCCCGTCGACCACGTCCGCCCGCCCGAGGAGGTGTTCGCCCTCTGGAAGCCGACGACCGAGACGTGGACCAAGGACGAGCGGCTCGCGCTGATCGACCGCTACGACATCCACCCGAACGAGTACTGCTCGACCTGCCACCGCTGAGCGCCGCCCCTGCGGCACCGCGACCAACGACACGCCAGACACGGACCCGACCCATGCACGACGGTTGCACCCACGGACACGCCGAGCCCGCCCCCGCGCCGGCTCCCGCCACGCAGGCCGGAGGCCCCGCGCGCCGCAGCGCCTACTGGCGCTCGGTCGAGCAGCTCGCCGCGACCCCCGAGTTCCAGTCGTACATGCACCGGGAGTTCCAGCCCGGCGCCGCCGAGGCGAGCGACGACGACCGCCGCTCGTTCATCAAGGTGATGGGCGCGTCCTTCGCGCTCGCGGGCCTGGCCGCCGCCGGCTGCCGCCGCTACCCCGAGGCGAAGTTCGCCGAGTACGCGTCGCGCCCGGCCAACCGCTCGCCGGGCATCCCCGTCACCTACGCCAGCACCTACGAGCTCGCCGGCACCGGCTTCGGCGTCCTGGCGACCACCTTCGACGGCCGCCCGATCAAGCTCGACGGCAACCCCGCGCACCCGAGCGCCCCGCTCGCCGGCGGCGCGGCGGCGGTCGAACCCGCGGCGCTCGCCGCGCGCGGCGTGGCGCAGGTCGGGCCGTCTTCGGCCATCGGCCAGGCGCGCGTGCTCGAGCTCTACGACCCCGAGCGCAGCCGCATCGCCCTCGAGGGCGGCAAGCCCTCGACCGCGGCCGCGTTCGACGCCTGGCTCGAGGCGCGCCGCGCCGAGTGGAAGCGCTCCGGCGGCGCCGGACTCGTGGTGGTGGCCGAGCCGTCCTCGTCGCCGACCATGGCCGACGCGCGCGCACGCCTGCTCTCGGCCTTCCCGAAGGCCACGTGGGCATCGTGGTGCTCGGTGAACGACGACAACGCGCTCGCCGGCACCAAGCTCGCCTTCGGCGCGCCGCGTGCCGTGCGCCCGCGCTTCGACCGCGCGAAGGTCGTCCTCAGCCTCGACAGCGACTTCCTGCACGAGTGCCGGTCGTCGGTCGAGAACGCGCGCGCGTGGGCCGCAGGACGGACCCTCATGCGCCGCGAGAACGGCCGCCTCGTCGCCAAGGACGCCGCGAAGGCGGAGATGAGCCGCGTCTACCAGGTCGAGGGCCTGCTCACCGTCACCGGCATGAGCGCCGACCAGCGCATCGCCGTGCGGCCGTCGCAGGTCGCGGCGCTCGCCGCGGCGGTGGCCGACCGCCTCGGCGTCGGGGGCGCGCGCCAGATGGCCGCGTTCGCGCCGAAGCTCGGCGACCATGACCAGGAGATCCTCGACGCGCTGGTGGAGGACCTGAAGTCCGCAGGCAGCGCGGGCCTCGTCGTCGCCGGCAGCCGCCAGCCGCCCGTCGTGCACGCGATCGCCGCGGCGATCAACGCGCACCTCGGCGCCTACGGCACCACGGTCGAGACGATGTCGACCGACGCCGAGCCGTGCGGGCCGTCCATCGAGAAGGCCGTCGCCGCGCTGAACGCGGGCACGGTCGACACGCTGGTGGTCGTCGGCTGCAACCCGGCCTTCGACGCGCCCGCCGACCTCGGCTTCGCCGCCGCGATGGCCAAGGCGAAGCACGTCGTGTGCCTCGGCTACCGCGTCGACGAGACGTCGCGCGCCGCCGGCGTCACGTGGCACGTGCCGATGACCCACTTCCTGGAGAGCTGGGGCGACACGCGCGCCGCCGACGGCACGATCGCCATCGCGCAGCCGCTGGTCGCGCCGCTCCTCGACCCCGCCGACGGCGGCCGCAGCGCGATCGAGCTGGTCGCGGCGCTCTCCGGCGACGCGGTGCGGGACGGCCGCGAGCTGGTGCGCCGCCGCCACATGCAGCTCTCCGGCCGCTCGGGCAACGAGTTCGAGGCGCAGTTCCGGACCTGCCTCGACCGTGGCGCGTGCGAGGGCTCCGCGGCCGCCGCGCAGCGCACCCCGGCCCCGACGGGCGCCGAGCGCGCGATGTCGGACTGGGTCGCCTCGCGCAGCGAGGCCGAGGGCATGGACCTCGCGTTCTTCTCCGACGGCAAGGTGTTCGACGGACGCTTCGCGAACGTCGGCTGGCTGCAGGAGATGCCCGACCCCGTCACGAAGATCACGTGGGACAACGCGCTCCTGGTGTCGGCGGCCACCGCCGGCAAGCTCGGCGTGAAGAGCGGCGACATGGTGACGGTGTCCGTTCCCGGCGGCGCCGCGGCGGGGGACGCCGCCGCGTGGGTGCTGCCCGGCTTGGCCGACGACACGCACGGGCGCGCGGGCGGCTACGGCCGCGGCGAGGCCGCGGGCGCGGTCGGCGCCGGCGCCGGCTGCGCCGCCGCGCCGCGGCGCCCC
>JBEITQ010000240.1:0-2070 GCA_040374835.1 Phycisphaeraceae bacterium
CGGTGCGCGACCTCGATGCCGCGCAGCTGCGCGGCATCCTGCGAGAGGCCAGCAACGACAACTTCGCGCAGCGCGTGCAGGGGCGCGTCAACATCAACACTGCGCCTGCCGCGCTCCTGAAGGACGTCATGCAGATCGACCCGCGGGTGGCCGACGCGATCGTCGCGCGGCGCAACTCGAGCCCCAGGGGCATCGTCAGCATCGCGGACCTGCAGGGCATGTCCGGGCTGACGCCGGCGCTCCTCACCCAGATCGCGCAGCAATGCGACGTGACGAGCAGCGTGTATACCGTCACGAGCCGCGGTCGCTCGGCGTCCACCGGCGCCGAGGTCGAGATCGAGGCCGTCGTCGACCGGTCCACGTACCCCGCGACCATCGTCTCCTACCGCGAACGCTGAGCGACCCCCCGATGGCACCCAAGCGCAAGAAGGAACCGCAGGCCCCCGCGCGCGACGAGCGCACGGTGGCCGTGCTCCGGCCCGTGACGGCCGGGTTCCGGGCGCTGTCCGCACGGGCCGCCGGCCGCGGCATCGAGGTCGCCGTCACCGAGGACTTCGGGTCCGGCGACGGCCGGATCGCCGCGTGGGTCGACGCGACGCGCGCGGCACGGGCGGTCGTGTCGCTGCCCGCAGGCAGCTGCGTGGTGCGCGCGGTGCAGCTGCCCGCGGCCGCCGAGGACCGGCTGGCGAGCGCGCTCGAGCTCAACGCCAATTCGTTCGTCCTGGGGCGCAGCCCGCGCTGGCGCGTGGCGTCGGCGCTCCTGCCCGCCGATCCGGCCGCCGAGGTGCGCACCGGGATCGTCGCGGAGTGGCCCGAGGAGGAACTCGCCCCCGAGGTGCCCGAGGCGCCGCGCGACGGCGTCGAGCGCTCCTTCGCGCCCGACGTGGCCGCGCTCGCGGCGCTCGCCGCGTTCGCGGAGGACCCGCTGGTCGCGGTGGATGCCTCGGCGGGCGCCGTGACCGCGTGCGCGCGCACTTCCAAGGGCATGCTCGTCCGCGCCTTCCGCGCGGGCGGCGAAGGGGAGCCGATCGAGCGGTCGGACATCGAGCGAGGCATCGCCGAGGCCTGCGTCCACGCGGGCGTGCCGGCCGACGAGACTGTCCGGCTCGCGCAGCGCGGCGGGGACGCCGCGGCGCCGGTGCTGGGCGGCGGATTCGGCGCGACCGCCACCGACGTCGCCCGCCTGTCCGCCGCCGTGCGCTGCGCGGCGCGCGGTGCCGACGCCGCGGCCTGGTGGCGCGATCACGGAATCGAAGCGGGCACGGCGCTTGCGGCGCTCGGGCCTGCGGCCGCGCTCACGCGCCTGCTGCCCGACGACCCCGGCGCGTCGCCGGACCGTTTCGGCGCGGCCCTCAACCGCCTCGCGCGCCCGTCGTCGGCGCGGACGCTGCTCGTGGCGAGCCTTGCGACCATCGTGCTGGCACCGCCGGCCTTCGAGGGGATGCGGCTGCTGCTCCTGCGCTGGAAGCTCCCCGACCTTGCGGAGTACCGCAAGGCCGAGGACATCGACGCCAAGCGTCAGGCGCTGTACCGCGTGCTGTCGCGGCAGTCGTCGTCGATGACGAAGACCCTGTCCGACCTCGCGTGCGCGACTCCCGACGGCGTCGAGGTCGACTTCATCAACCTCGCGCAGGGCGCGCGCGGGCTCGGCGTCTCGGTGCGCGGCAAGGCCCGGCCCGCGGGCAACCGCCCGGGCAGCGAGGTGCTGATCGACTTCGAGCGGCAGCTGCGCGAGACCGGCGCGTTCGAGGGCATCGCCCGCAGTTCCGAGGCGCCCGACGCGCGCGGCTACCTCGACTACAGCGTGTCGGCGACCGCCATCCGTCCCACCGTGATGGCGTCGCTGCCGGAGGAACTCGACTACGCCAAGAGCTCGATGCGCGAGCGCCGCTACGGCCCGCCGCCGGAAGATGTCGACGCCGAGGCCTCGGGCATCGCGCCGGCGGACGCCGCGCGCGCGGGGTCGGGCACCCGGGCGTCGAACGCGCCCGAGCCGACGGGCACCGTCGATGCGCCCGCACCGGCCGCCGCCGCTCCGCGCACGGAGCCATCGTCGACCGCGACGACGAC
>JBEITQ010000165.1:0-4818 GCA_040374835.1 Phycisphaeraceae bacterium
GGGAGCGCAAGGGCGGCGATCGCTTGCTGCGATGGCACCAGTCCAGGTGGGCCGACCGCGCCCGGCTGCACGTGATCGGCTCATCCGCGCCGGATCTCTCCGAAGCGCGGAACGTGGTGGTGCATGGTGCGGTTCCGCATCAACGGCTCCTCGGCGAAACGCTTCCGGCTATGGACATCCTCGTGCATCCGACTCATGAGGACACCTTGGCCTGGGTTCTGCTGGAGGCGCAGGCCGCCGGCGTTCCGGTGGTCGCATCCCGCATCGCGGGCATCGCCACCGACGTCGTGGAGCATGGCCGCACCGGCTTCCTCTGCGCCCGCGACGCCGACGACGAGTTCGTGCAGGCCACCGAACGGCTCCTCGGCGACCAGGCGCTGCGGGCGGAGATGTCCCGCCGCTGCATCGAGCGAACGCAAACGGAGTGGGACCCGGCGCGCTGTGCCGAGCGCTACTTCCGCGAGATCCTGCGGCTGACGGCGCCCGGGACCGTGGTACCGTGACGCCATGAACCTCACGACGGCCGCGGCGGGCGCCATGCTCGCCCTCCTGGCGGGGTGCGCGTCGGCGCCGTCCGCGACCGGGAGCGCTGGAAGCCCGACCGAAGAGACCCGGCCGCTGCTCGTCGGATCGACCCTGGAGGGCTGGTCCGGCGACGTGGTCGGCTGGACGCTGAAGGACGGCGTTCTCTCGTGCGGCCCGAACGGCCAGGCCGTCTACGCGCCCGGCGAATGGTCGGATTTCGAGCTGTCGTTCTCGTTCCGCCTCGATCCCGGCGCCAACAACGGCGTCGCGATCCGGGCTCCCGGCACCGGCGACGCCGCCTACGAGGGCATGGAGATCCAGGTCCTCGACGACGGGCACGAGAAGTACGCGGGCTGGCTCAAGGACTGGCAGCGCCACGGCAGCGTGTACGGGCTGGTGGCGTCGTCCGGCGCGCGCGAGGCCATGCGCCCGGCCGGCGAGTGGAACGACGAGACCATCACGGCGCGCGGCAGCCGCATCACCGTGGCGCTCAACGGCAAGACCATCGTCGACGCCGACGTCGCGGCCGCGCTGCGCGCCGGTCCGCCGAGCGGAAAGGACCACCCGGGCGCGCGCCGCACGTCGGGCAAGGTCGGCTTCCTCGGCCACGGCGACCGCGTCGACTTCCGCAACGTCCGCATCCGTCCCTTGCGCGCCGGGACCTGACCAAGCGATGCCCTTCCAGACGAACCCCACGCCACCTTCCGCGCCGCTGCCGGGCATGCCGCCGGCGCCCCGGGCGCGCGGCCTGCAGGTCCTCCTCACCATCGCCGCGGTGATCGTGATCGGCGCGGGCATCCGCGCCACCTCCGGCATCATCACGCCCATCCTGGCGGCGGCCTTCATCTCCATGCTCGCCATCCTGCCGCTCGGGCTGCTGCAGGGGCGACTCGGGGTCCCCCGCTGGATCGCGCTCCTCATCGTGCTCGTGCTGACGATCGGGGGCGCGCTCGGACTCGGCTACTACCTCAGCCAGTCGGCCGCGGCGCTGCAGCCGATGCTCCCCACCTACCAGGTGCGCCTCGACGAGCTGGTGCTCGGCGCCCTGGAGACGATGAAGTCCAAGGGCATCGCCATCGACCCGCAGAAGGCGATGGACGCGATGCACTCCTGGAAGCTCAGCGACTTCGCCGACGTCATCGTGCTGCAGGCGGCTCGGCTCCTGCAGGACTTGGTGTTCGTGCTGCTGGTGTCGGCGTTCATCATCGCCGAGGCATCGAGCGTGCCGATGAAGATCAAGGTCGCGTTCCCGAACGCGGCGTCGAACTCGGCGCTGGCCACGGTGGCCGACAAGGTGAAGAGCTTCGTGGTCGTGGTCACGGAGCTCAACATCGCGCTCGCCGCCATCAACTACGCCGCCTGCATCATCCTGGACGTGCCGTTCGCGTTCCTGCTGTCGTTCCTGGTGTTCCTCCTGAACTACATCCCGACCATCGGCGCGATCGCCGCAAGCGTGCTGGTGGTCGCGATCACGCTGCTCACGCACGGCTGGGGCACGGCGATCGCGATGGCGATCGTCCAGGCGGCGTCGGGCGTCTTCATCGGCAGCGTCCTGCAGCCCAAGCTGCTTGGTGCGCGCCTGGGCCTCTCGCCGCTCGTGGTGTTCCTCTCCCTCGTCGTGTGGGGCTACCTGCTCGGAATCGCAGGCATGTTCTTCGCGGTGCCCCTCACCATCATCCTGAAGATCGTCCTCGACTCGACCGACGACCTGCGGTCGCTCTCGGTGCTGCTCGGCGACGCCGCCAGCGCGCGCGACGCCGCCCGGCGCTGAACGCCGATGGACCGGCTCGCCGCGTGGCAGGCGCTGGCGTCCCCGGAAGGGGCGGCGCTGCTCGACCGGCTGGGCCCTCGCGAGGAGCCGCCCCAGGCTGCGGACATCGCCCGGTTGCGCGCGGATCAACCGCCGGAGGTGGTCGCGGCCGCCATCGAGCTGTCGTTGGCGCGCGCGCGCGCGACGGTGAAGTTCCGCGAACGCGCCGCACGCCTGTGGGCCGATCGTCCCGGCGTGGAGATGGCGTCGTCGCCCGCGGTGGCGGCATGGAAGGCGGAGCGCTTCCGCCGCGCCGGTGCGCAGTCGATCGATGACCTGTGCTGCGGGATCGGCGGCGACCTCGCGGCGCTGGCGGCGGTCGCACCGGCGGTCGGCGCGGACCTCGACCCGGTCCGCGCATGGATGGCCGGCCGGAACTCAGGCGCGCCGACGCGGGTGGCGGACGTCACCAAGGACCCCGGCGCGGCGTCGCATGCGCACGTCGATCCGGCGCGACGCTCCGGCAGCGGCGCTCGCGCGTGGCGAGGCGAGGACCTGGAGCCGCCGCTGTCGGCGGTCGCCGCGATGGTCACTCCACGGCGTGGCGCCGCGGTGAAGCTTGGACCGGGATTCGACCTCGAGGCAGGCGCACTTGGCGTTGCGGTCGAGCGCGAGTTCATCGCCGAGGGCTGGCAGCTGGTGCAGCAGGTCGGGTGGACGGGGGATCTGGCAGGCGAGCCGGGCAGCACGCGCGCGACCCGCGTCGATCTCGGATGCTCGCTCGGCGGGACGCCGTGTCCCGGCCTGCACGCCGCGACCCGGCCCGGGCGCGTGCTGTTCGTCCCGCATCCGGCCCTCGAGCGGGCGCGGCTCGTCGCGCACGCGTGCGATGCGCTTTCCGCGGCGGAACTCGCTCCCGGGCTCGGCATCCTCACGGGAGACCGC
The DNA here is from genome assembly GCA_040374835.1 of Phycisphaeraceae bacterium. GTDB lineage: Bacteria > Planctomycetota > Phycisphaerae > Phycisphaerales > SM1A02 > UBA966. The sequence goes on from JBEITQ010000165.1 coordinate 3,221, forward strand.
TGCACGCTTCCCGACGCGCAGACGCCGTGGTTCAGGGCCTGGGAGATCCTCGAATCGATGCCCGCGCGCGAACGCGACGTCGCACGCTGGATCGCCGCCCGCGGCGGCGGCATCGTCACGGTGCACACGCGCGGCCACGCCTGCGACCCCGATCGATGGCAGGCATCCCTGCGAGGACCCGGAAGCGAGCCGATGGACGTGTTCGTCCTGCGCGAGGGGAGTGCCGTGCGCGCCTACGCCGTGCGCCGCATCGGCCCGGACTGATCGATCCCGGTCACCGGACGCGCGGCCTCGGGAAGGGGCGTCGCGCCCACGAACCCGTCGCGGCCCGGAAGGCCCGGTCCGAAGACATGCAGCCCCACGATCGCCTGCAGGTCGCGCCGATCCATCGCCCCGACCGCGGCGGCGAGCGCCGGGTCGAAGTGCGTGCCCGCGCACCGCACCACCTCGGCCACGGCCTCGGACATCGGACGGGCGCCGCGGTAGGTGCGCGACGTGGTCATGGCGTCGATCGCATCGGCCACCGCGACCACGCGCCCGACGAGCGGGATGCGGTCGCCGGCCAACCCATGCGGATAGCCGCGGCCGTCGAAGCGCTCGTGGTGGTGCAGCACCCCGGGCAGCACGTCCCACATCTGCGGGATGCCGCGGAGGATCTCGTGCCCGACCACCGGGTGCGTGGCAATGTGGCGGAACTCCTCCTCCGTGAGGCGGCCGGCCTTGCGGAGGACATCCTCGGAGACGCCGATCTTGCCGATGTCGTGCACCAGGCCGCAGAGGCGCGCACGCTCGCAGTCGGCCGCCGGGAGCCCCGCGCGCGACGCGACGAGGAACGCGAACTCCGACACGCGCGCGGAGTGGCCGCGGGTGTACGGATCCTTGGCATCGATGGACGCGATGAGCGCCTGCATCGTGCCGTCGAACATCGCGCGGTGCTCGGCCTCGAGCCGCTCGGTCGTGCGGAGCCGGTCGAGGTTGGCGAGCGCCAGCGCGGCGGTCGATGCCACGGCGCGTGCCACGGCGGCCACCGGGCCGACCTCGGTGCCGCGCGAGCGCGAATCGGACATCCACAGGTGCCCGAAGCTGCGGTCGCCGAGCAGCACCGGCACGCAGATCACGCGGGCCATGCGGTGCAGCACCATCGTGTTCGTCGGATCGATGCCGGTGCCTGATTCGTAGGTGATGGCCGCGTCGCGGGCACGCAGGAGCATCGCCCGGCTCACCCGCGGGGCGCGCCCCTCGGCCGAGGCATGGGCAAGCACGTCGACGTGGCCGCCCTGCAGGTCGGCACGGACGAAGGCCACGTCCTGGAAGCCCGATGCACGCACCACGGCATCGACGGCGGCGCGCGCGATCGACGCATCGTCGAGCGCCGCGTGGATCGCGCTTCCCGCCGCCAGCACGGCGTCGAGGTGCCGGGCCTCGATGCCGGATGCGTCGATCGCATGGACCGCAGGAGACGGCTCGCACCGGGTCACGTCGGTCGACTCGTCGGGCGTCTCGCGGGTGGATGCCTCGAACGCGACCGGGCCGAACCGAACGCGGTCTCCCGGACGGATCGGCATCGGGTTGCCGGCCGGCAGCGGCACGTCGTTCAC
>JBEITQ010000046.1:0-10380 GCA_040374835.1 Phycisphaeraceae bacterium
CAACCCCCGCCATGCGCGCGGGTTGCGGCCCACGGCGATTTCGGCGACACTGCGCGGCTCGCCTCGCACCCGGCCACCGCGGCCGCCGTGCTCCAACCGGCTGGGCCCCGAGGCAGCCCTAACTTCACGCGGCTCCGTCCGCGAAAGGACAGCGACCATGGCGACCAAGAAGGTCGAACTCCTCCTCAACCGCACGATCGAGAACCTGGGGCTCGTGGGCGATGTCGTCCGCGTCAAGCCCGGCTTCGCGCGCAACTACCTGCTGCCCCACGCCTTCGCCGAGGCCCCGACCCCGGAGAAGATCGAGGCGCTCAAGGACCAGCGCGCCGCCGCCCAGGCCGAGCTCGCCAAGCTGCGCGCCGCCCGCGAGGCCCTGATGGCCCGCATGGAAGGCGTGTCGATCAAGCTGATCCGCAGCGTCAACGACCAGGGCGTCCTGTACGGCGCGGTCACCCAGCGCGACATCTCCGACCAGCTCGTGGCCGACGGCTACGCGGTCGACATGCGCGCGGTGCGCCTGCAGAACCCGATCCGCCGCATCGGCAGCTACTCCTGCACCATCCAGCTCGACCGCGACCTGAAGACCGAGCTGTCGATCGAGGTGCTGCCCGACCGGACCCTGGAGATCCTCACCGCGGCCGAGGAGCCGGCGGCCGAGGAGCCCGAGGCCCCCGCGGCCGAGGAAGCGCCTGCCCCCGCCCCCGAGGCGGAGGCCCCCGCGAAGGGGAAGAAGTCCGGCAAGGCCAAGGCCTGACCCGGGATTCGCGGAACGTTTGACACCCCCGGCGCCGCCCCCTCCGGGGCGGCGCTATCTTTCGCCCCCGCTCCACCACGGATCCCGGACCCGGGCAACTGTTCGCCCGGCGCCCGACGAGCCGATGGAGCAAGACGCAAGGAGCGCGTTCACCGATGACCACCGCAGCACCCGCCCGGCGCGAGACCCTCCCGAGCACGCGCCGCTCCGTGACCCACAAGTTCGCGATCAACGGCCACGAGGGCTACCTCACGGTCGGCCTGTTCGCGGACGGCCGCCCCGGCGAGATCTTCATCAAGATGAGCAAGGAGGGGTCGACCCTCTCCGGGCTCATTCAGGGCTTCTGCCGCGCGTTCAGCCTCGCGCTGCAGCACGGCCTCTCCGCCCCCGAGGCCGCCGAGCGGTTCCGCGGGATGCGCTTCGAGCCGATGGGCTCGACGAGCAACCCCGAGATCCCCGAGGCCTCGAGCATCCTCGACTACGTCGCGCGCTACGTGCTGCTCCACTACGCCGACGCGCGCTGAGCGGTCGCCGCGGGCACCAGCCGCTTCGCCAGCTGCGCGAGCAGCGCCGGCGGCGTCGGCATGCCCCGCGCGGGGCGCCAGTACACGTCCGTCACGCCGCGCCCGTCGGGCTCGCCGATCGTGCGCACGGCTCCCTGCACGCCCTTGAGCGCGGCGAGCAGCGCGGCCGCGTCGGCCGTCCGGAACACGACGTCCGGGTCGCGCCGTGCCACGCTGCGCACGCCGAGGATCGTCGCGGCAAGCCGCGCGGTCGCAAGGTCCAGCAGCACCAGCACCCCGGGCGGCGGCGCGCCGGAGGCGCTCTCGAGGTCCGCGCGCACCTTCGAGAGCTGCGCCATGTCGCGCGCGCCCGCGATCCGGCGGTAGGCCTCCATGCGCCGCAGGTCGCTCGGCACGTAGCCGCGCGGGATGCTGGCGGCGATCCCGATGTCGAGCACCGTGTCGCTCGGCACCACGCGCACCTCCGAGCGCAGGTCGCCGACCGCCTGCTCGAGGAGCTGGCAGTACATCTCGTAGCCGACCGTGGCGATGTGCCCGCTCTGCTCGGAGCCGAGCAGGTTGCCCGCGCCGCGGATCTCCAGGTCGCGCATCGCGATGCGGAAGCCGGCGCCGAGCATCGAGTAGTCCTCGATCGCCTTCAGGCGCTTCATCGCGTCCTCGGTGATGGTCCGGTCCGCGGGGAGCATCAGGTAGCAGTAGGCGCGGTGGCGCGAGCGCCCGACGCGGCCGCGGAGCTGGTGCAGCTCGGCGAGGCCGTAGATGTCGGCGTCGTGGATCACCATGGTGTTCGCGGTGGGGATGTCGATCCCGCTCTCGATGATCGTGGTCGAGACCAGGACATCCGCCTCGTGGCGCATGAAGCCGAGCATGACCGACTCGAGCATCGACGGCGTCATCTGGCCGTGGCCCACGAGCACGCGTGCCTCGGGCACCAGCTCCTTGACGCGCGCGGCGACCTCCTCGATGTCGTGCACGCGGTTGTGGACGAAGAACACCTGCCCCTCGCGGGCCAGCTCGCGGCGGATCGCCTCCTGCACCCGCCGCGGGTTCCACGGCAGCACCTCGGTGACGATCGCGCGCCGGTCCGGCGGCGGCGTGGTGAGGCTCGAGATGTCGCGCAGGCCCATCAGGCTCATGTGGAGCGTCCGGGGGATGGGCGTCGCGCTCAGGGTCAGGACGTCGGCGGTCAGGCGGAAGGCGAGCAGGCGCTGCTTGTGCTCCACGCCGAAGCGCTGCTCCTCGTCGACCACCACCAGCCCGAGGTCGGCGAACTTCACGTCCTGGCTCAGCAGCCGGTGGGTGCCGATCACCACGTCGACCTGCCCCTTGGCCGCGTCCTTCAGGATGCGGGACACCTCGCCGCCGGTCTTGAACCGCGAGAGGCTCTCGATCCGGAACGGGTAGGCCTTGAACCGGTCGCGGAAGGTGCGCTCGTGCTGCTCGGCGAGGACGGTGGTGGGGACGAGCACCGCGACCTGCCGGCCGCTCTCCACCGCCTTGAACGCCGCGCGGATCGCGACCTCGGTCTTGCCGAAGCCGACGTCGCCGCAGATCAGCCGGTCCATCGGACGGGGCGACTGCATGTCGCGCTTCACCGCGGTGATCGCCGCCACCTGGTCCTCGGTCTCGGTCCACGGGAAGTCCGCCTCGAACTCGCGCATCCACTCGGTGTCCTCGGGGTAGCGGATGCCGGCGCTCGCCTCGCGCGCGGCCTGGATGCGGAGCATCTCGCCGGCGAGGTCGCGCACCGCCTCCTGGACGCGCTCCTTCTGCGCCTTCCACCGCTTGCCGCCGAGCGCCGAGAGCGGCGGCCGCGCCGAGCCGGCGCCCACGTACTTCTGCACGAGGTCGATCTTCGATGCCGGCACGTGGAGCCTCGCTCCCGCGTCGAACTCGAGCGTCAGGAACTCCTCCTCGCCCTGCTCCGCCGACTGGCCGGCGATCAGGTGCAGGCCGTGGAAGCGGGCGATGCCGTGGTCCCGGTGCACCACGTAGTCGCCGGGGCCGAACTGGAGGAACGCGTCGCGCGTCGAGGCGCCGCCCACGCGCTGGACGCGCCGGCGCGTGCCGAAGCGGTGCAGCACCTCGCGCTGCGGCACCACGGCGATGGGCGCGGCGCCGCCCGGCGACCACACGAACCCGCGGTGCACGTGCCCGCGCACGGTGCGCACGGCCGCGCCCGGCACGTGCTCGGCCAGCAGCTCGCGGGCGCGCGCGAGCTCGCCGTCGGAGTCGCAGCACAGCCAGCACTCGCTCGCCGACGACATCTCGCCGAGCGCGCGGAAGGCGGCGGCCACCTCGTCATCGAACGCGGGCAGGTTCTCGACCGGCACGGGCACGACGCGGCTCGACGCGTTGGCCGCGCTGAATCCGTTGACGTCGACCACGGCGTGGCAGCGGGCGCCGACGGCCTTGAAGACCTCCTGCGGCGAGACGATCCCGGTGGCGTCGGCGACGCGTTCCCAGTACCCGCGGCCCTGCTCCATCACCTCGGCCACCTCGGCCACCACCACGACGGTGCGCGGGTCGAGGAGCGATCCCACCGGCACCGCGGTCTCGAGCACCGCCGGGTCGACCGAGGCGGCCACCAGCTGCACGGCGTCCACCTTGCGGTCGCTCGCCTGCGTGGCGAGGTCGATCTCGAAGATGCGCTCCACCTCGTCGCCGAAGAAGTCCAGGCGCACCGGCAGCGCACCGCCGGGCGGGAACACGTCCATCACCCCGCCCCGGACGGCGAACTCGCCGGGATTCTCGATCGCCTCGGTGCGCACGTAGCCGCCGGCGGCGAGCCATGCGGCGAGGTCGCGCGGGGGACACCGCGTTCCGGCGCGCACGTCGAGCAGGAGCCCCGGGATGCGGTCCGCCGCCGGCATGCACTGCATCAGCGCGGGAAGCGCGGCCACGGCGATCGGCGGCGCGCTGCCCGCGTGCAGGCGACGCGCCACGGCCAGCCGCTCGCCGAGGAGGTCGGTCGCCGCCGCGCCGTCGGCGGCGGAAGATTCGAGCGCCGGCAGGAACGACGGCCGCGGGCAGAGCCCGGCATCGGCAAGGTCGCCGAGCTCCGCGGACGCCTCCTCGGCCTCGTCGAGGTGGGCGACCACCAGCACCACGGGCCGGCCCGTGCGGGCGGCGATCGCCGCGGCGAGGAACGTGGTGCTGCTGCCGGAGGCGCCGCGGCACGAGGACGCCCCGCCCGCCTCCACGCTGGCGAGGAGGGGGTCGAGCGCAGCCGAGCTGGCGAGCCCGCGAAACCACGCGGGCGATGCATCCGGGGCGGAAGGCATCCGGGGCGCAGCCTAGGCGCCCGTGGCGGCCGGCGCCTCGGGGACGGCGGCGCGGGCGAACGGCCGCACGCCGCGCAGGAGCGACGGCCCCACCCCGCGCACGCGATCGAGGTCGTCGACGGTGCGGAACGGCCCGCGCGACGCACGATCCTCGACGATGCGCGCGGCAAGCGACGGCCCGACCCCGGGGAGGAGCGACAGCTCCTCCGGGCCGGCGGCGTTCAGGTCGATGGCGAGCGGCGCCGGTGCGGGGCAGTCCGGCGCCCGGAGCGCCTGCACCGCGGCCAGCGCCGCCACGGCGGCGAGGGATGCCGAGAGGCCGACCGCACCGATCGGCCGAGGCGCCCCGTCGACGTCGCGATTCAAGAGGCGGGCGCCGCGGCGGTCGACGGCGTCGGCGCGGGGCCGAGCGCCTCGCGCATCTTGCGGCGGAAGCCCAGGAGACGCGCCGCGGCCTGCTTCGGCGTGCCGCCCGCGCCGAACAGGCCCGAGTCGCGCAGGCCCGTCCCGGCGTCGTCGCGCAGGCGGTCCCACACGACGACCTGCACCTTGCGGCTCGACATCGCCACCTGGAAGGCCATGGTGGCCCACGCGGCCTGCGACCGCTCGCTCCAGGGCTCGCGCCAGAAGCCGACGCCCGGCTCGCGCGGGGCGGCGCTCGGCGCGGCAAGCGCGCTCACCAGGATCGGCGGCATCTCGTTGCGGCTGATGAAGCGGTCGAGCATCGAGGCCACCTGCATGAGGTCGCGCGTGCCGCGGCCGGCGTCGCCGAGCACGACGGGAAGTCCCACGAAGTCGAATCGGACGCCCTCGGAGACCAGCATGCGGACGAACTGGATCGCGCCGATCGCGCCGCCGTCGGCGGGCGAGCGCTCGCCGAAGGGGTCGCCGACCTCGACGATCAGCTTCGACGCGGGCGCGGCCTGGCGGATGGTCACGCACGCGTGTCGCACGGCCTGGCACATCTGCGCGGGCGTGAATGTGGCCAACTCGTTGGCATTGACGCCCGCGGCGGCAAGCCAGATCGGCGACTGGGGGGCGTAGCGGACGGTGACCTCGCGCACGAACTCGTAGACGAGCCGCTCGAACTTCGCGGGGTCGCGCAGGGCGGGCAGCGCCCAGCTCGGCACGCCGCCCGGCCGGAGGTCGAGCAGCGGGCCCATCACCGCCACCCGGCGCGTGGACTTCGCCCAGATCATCCAGCGATCGACCTGCTCCCAGGTGAACCGGCCCTCGCGCTGCTCGATCGCCGACCACGGGGTGGGCACGAGCACCGTGTCGAACTCGCCGGAGAGGCACTGCTTCAGGAGGTCGGGCGCCTTCTCGATCGGCACGCGCACCCCGAGCGCCCGCGGGGTCCCCTGGGTGCCGTAGCGCTGGTGCAGCCCGAGCTCGGTGCGCCGCATCAGGAGCTTCTCGGAGGCGAACACCCCGAGCGCGACCGCGTCGCGGAAGGCGTTCTGCGACCGGAACGGGTCGGTCTCGACCATGCCCGCCACGAAGGTCGCGCGCGCGCGCTCGAACAGCTCGAACGCCTCCGGCGCACGCGCGGGGTCGAGGAGCCCCCACGCCTCGCTCTTCTCCAGGAACAGCTTGATCCGGTGCCTCGCCAGTTCCTCGAACAGCCGGTAGGGCTCCTGTCGCTGCTGCAGCAGGCAGGTCTGGAGCATCATCGTCCCGGCGCGCCCCGCGTCCACCTCCAGGCACAGCGCGATCGGCGGCTTGGACTCCGACGGCGTGCACACGATGTCCCCGCGCTCGAAGGCCACCGTCCCGGCGAAGGTGGCATCGTTCGCCCCGAGGAGGTGCGGGCGCACCAGGGGCCATGCCGCGGAGGGGCCGCGCTCGTCGAACGTCGAGAAGCGGAGCATGGACGGACGAGTGTATCCGGCACGCGTGCGCATCCGGCGCACGATGCGCTTTCGCACGAGCCATCGTGCGCTCGGGCGGCCGAATACGATCCGCCCCCGATGAGCACGGCCCAGGGCGATGCGATCCACGACGCGGTCTTCGAGACCGACCTGCCGCTTCCCGGCCGGCGCCGGGGCAAGGTGCGCGACGTGTACGCCCTGCCCTCGGCCGCGGGCGAGGCACCGCGGATCCTCGTGGTCGCGAGCGACCGCGTCAGCGCCTTCGACGTGGTGATGCCGACGCCGATTCCCGGAAAGGGCCGGCTGCTGACGCAGGTGAGCGTGGGCTGGTTCCGCTTCCTGCGCACCCTCGGGCTGGTGCCCGACCACATGCTCGGCACCGAGGTCGACGGCATCCCCGGGCTCGACGCCGCGCAGCGCCGCGCGCTCGCGGGGCGTTCCATGACCTGCCGCGCGGCGCGCGTGGTGCAGGTGGAATGCGTGGCGCGGGGCTACCTCGCCGGCAGCGGCTGGCAGGAGTACCGGGAGTCGGGCACCGCCTGCGGCATCGCGCTGCCCGCCGGGCTGCGCCAGTGCGAGCGGCTGCCCGAACCCATCTTCACGCCGGCCACCAAGGCGGCCGAGGGCCACGACGAGAACATCAGCTTCGAGCGGATGTGCGACGCCGTGGGCGGGGACCTCGCGCGCCGCCTGCGCGACCTGACGCTTGCCGTCTACCGCGCCGCGGCCGAGCGCGCGGCCGGGCGCGGGCTGATCCTGGCGGACACCAAGTTCGAGTTCGGGTTCGCGCTCGACGCGGGCGGCGAGCCGACGGGCGAGCTCATGGTCGTCGACGAGGTGCTGACGCCCGACTCGAGCCGCTACTGGCCGCGCGCGGGGTACGAGCCCGGCCGCGACCAGCCGAGCTTCGACAAGCAGTACCTGCGCAACTGGCTGCTCGCGGAGGTGGCGGCGGGCCGGTGGCGCAAGGAGCCTCCGGGGCCCGAGCTTCCCGCCGAGGTCGTGGCGCAGACGCGGTCGCGGTACGAGGAAGCGGCGCGGCTGCTCGCCTAGCCGGCGCAGCGCGGGACGTCGTCAGCGCAGCGCGGCGTCGGTGACGTTGCGCAGGAGCATCGCGACGGTCATCGGGCCGACGCCGCCGGGAACCGGCGAGATCCAGCCCGCCGTGCCGCGGACGCCGTCGAAGTCCACGTCGCCGACGGTGATCTTCGTGCCGTCCGGGCCGGCGATCCGGTTGATGCCGACGTCGATCACCACGGCGCCCGGCTTCACCCATTCGGCGCCGACGAGGCGCGGCACCCCGCACGCGGCGACGATCACGTCGCACTCGCGCGCGAGCCGCGGCAGCTCGGGCGTGAACTTGTTGGTCGAGTGCACCGTGGCGTCCTCGCGCATCAGGAGGACCGCGATCGGCTTGCCGACGATGTTGCTCGCGCCCACCACCGTGCAGCGCTTGCCGCGCAGCTCGATGCCGGTGTGCTCGATCATCTCCAGCGCGGCGAGCGCCGTGCACGGCACCAGGCTGCGGCGGCCGTAGACGACGTTTCCGATGTTGGCGGGATTGACGCCCTCGACGTCCTTGTCGGGATCGATGAGCGACTGGATGCGCTCGGTGTCGATGCCGGGCGGAAGCGGCATGTGCACCATGAGGGCGCGCACCGAGTCGTCGGTGTTCAGGAGCAGCACGCGCCCCGCGATGTCGTCGTACGAGGCCGAGGCGGGAAGCCGGTGCAGCACGTAGCGGATGCCGACCTCCTCGCAGGTGCGCGCCTGGTTCATGGCGTAGATGCCCGCGGCGCGGTCGTCGCCGACGAGGAGCGCGTCGAGGCGCACCGGCCGGCCCGCGGCGGCGATGCGGCGTCGCAGGTCGTCGCGCACGCGGTCGGCGAGCGCCTTGCCGTCGATCAGGCGGGCGACGTCGCGCTGGGGGGCGTTGGCGGCGGCAGGAACCATCCTCGGGGCCCGAGGATACGGCCCGCCGGGCGCGCCGCGGCCGCGGTGGTATCGTCGTTTCGCCCGTGCGCGCCGGAGCGGCGCCTCCGCTGGGCATCCGCCACCCGTGGGACCTCCCATGCTGAAGACCGCCATCTCGCTCGCCGGGCTCGTGCTCGCCTCCGGCAGCTTCGCCGCCGCGCAGGATTCCGTGCCTGCCACCAAGCTCGTTCCCGCCGCCGAGAAGCCCGCGCCCGCGCAGGATGCGCCCGCCCCCGAGCCGATGACCATCGGCAGCGCCGCCCCGAAGCCCGACATCGAGCTCTTCGTGCGCGGCAGCGAGCCGAAGTGGTTCGACGGAGACAAGGTGTACGTGGTCGAGTTCTGGGCGACCTGGTGCGGCCCGTGCCGGGCGAGCATGCCGCACATCAGCGACCTCGCGGACAAGTACAAGGACAAGGTGGTCGTGGTCGGCGTCAGCGACGAGAAGGAGGACATCGTCCGCAAGTTCCTCGACACCGACGAGTGGAAGCAGAAGGCCCGCTACAACCTGTGCACCGACCCGGACCGCTCCACGCACCGGCAGTACATGGAGGCGGCCGGCCAGAACGGCATCCCGACCGCGTTCGTCGTCAAGGGCGGCACCGTGCAGTGGATCGGCCACCCGATGGGGATGGACGAGCCGCTGGAGAAGATCGTCGCCGGCTCCTGGGACGCCACGAGCTACAAGGCCGAGTTCGAGGCCGAGGCGGCCGCGGCCCGCAAGCAGATGCAGCGCCGGCGCGAGATCTCGAAGGCCCGCAAGGACGGCAACTGGGACGCGATCGTGAAGATGATCGACGAGGACATCGCGTCCGCGCCGGAGCGCCAGAAGGACGGCCTGCGGATGCAGAAGTTCATGATGCTCCTCACGGACGCCAAGATGCCCGAGAAGGGCTACGCCGTCGGCCGAGAGATCTTCGAGTCGAGCAAGGACAACGCGATGGTCCTCAACCAGCTGGCGTGGTTCGTGCTCGACGACAAGCGCGTCGGGGACCGCGACGTCCGATTCGCCCTCGAGGTGGCCAAGCAGGCGGTGACCGCCAGCAAGGGCGAGGACTCCGCCATCATCGACACCCTGGCGCGCGCCTGGTGGGAGTCGGGCGACAAGGCGAAGGCCGTCGAGTGGCAGAAGAAGGCCGTCGACCGGGCCGAGGGGGACGCGGCGGACGAGATGCGCTCGACGCTCGAGAAGTACCAGTCCGGCGAGGCGCCGACGCCCACGAAGAAGGCGTCGCTGCGCATCGACGACGCGCCGGCCGCGAAGCCGGGCGACGCGCCGGCGGCCACGCCCGGCGATGCGCCGACCGCCCCGCGCGCGCCCCGCGCCCCGCGGCCGGCCGCGAAGCTCTCCCCCTCGGCCGAGAAGGTGTTCCCCGAGCTCGAGGCGCAGGGCTTCGACTCGACGGACGACCTGCTGGCGTTCGTCCCCAAGGCCAACGCCGACTACGACTCGCTGATGCGCATCGTGCGCGCCATGCGCAGCTCGACCGACGACGGCAAGGTGTCGCTGCGCATCGCGGCGGCGATGATCTCCGACATGCGGCCGATGGCCGAGGCGCAGGTCAAGCAGTTCGGCAAGGCGGGCTCGATGCCGATGGCCCTGCCCGGCGGCGGCGCCGACGGGACGACCTTCGAGATCAAGCCCGAGAGCGACACCGAGGCGCTCCTCGTCGCCAAGGACGGGACCGGCCAGATGATCGGCCAGCCCCGTCCGCTGGTGAAGGCCGACGGCAAGTGGTGGTTCGACTTCGAGAAGGGCTCGGGCATGCGCCCGGGCGAGGGTGCGCAGACCGTGATGATGGCCAACATGATGGGCCAGGACATGCGCACCGCCATGTCGACCGCCGCCAAGAGCACCGCCAAGCGCGTGATGGACGGCGAGTTCAAGTCGACCGAGGAGGCGAACTCGGCCTTCGCGCAGGCGATGCAGATGCAGATGATGGAACTGATGGGCGGCGGCATGGGCGGCCCGG
>JBEITQ010000081.1:0-8092 GCA_040374835.1 Phycisphaeraceae bacterium
CGTTCAGTTTCAGCATGCTCGAGGTGAGCGACGGGCTGGTGCTCGCGCAGCGCGAGGCCCAGTTCCCGGTGACCAAGGCGATCTATTCGCTCTACGAACGGCTCGGGGACGGCCCCGGCATCGCGAGCGCCATGGGCGTCTGGGCCATGGCGCTGCTGGCCGTGACCCTGCTGGGCGCCAGCGCCCTGATCGGCAAGCGGATGGGCGCGATCTTCCGCGCCTGAGCCTGAGCCGGAGCCGGAGCCATGGCCTGCCGGGGGCCGGGCCGGCTCCTATACTTATTGCCCCATGCCGTACACCCTCCAGCCCGACCACGGATACGGTCTCGAAGTCGAGGAGCAGTCGCATGCCCGCCGCCCGGGCGGCGCCGGCAAGATCACCATCGACTCCGACTCCCCCGACTACCTGCGCGACCACGCGCAGGTGCCGGACCGGTGGATCCTGAACATCGGGCCGCAGCACCCGGCGACCCACACCACGCTGCGCCTCGTCATGGAGCTCGACGGCGAGCGCGTGGCCCGCGTGACCCCGCACATCGGGTACCTGCACTCCGGCTTCGAGAAGCTCGGCGAGCACCACGACTACAACCAGTACGTCTGCACGATCAGCCGGATGGACTACATCTCGCCGATCGTCAACGACATCGCCTTCCACACGGCGGTGGAGCGCTTCTTCGGCATCGAGGCCACGCCGCGCTGCAAGGTGGTTCGCACCATCATGGCCGAGCTCGGCCGCATCCAGAACCACCTGCTGTGCGTGGGCGCCGCGGCGCTCGACCTCGGCGGCTTTACCGGCTTCCTCTACGGCTTCAACGAGCGCGAGTTCATCTACGACATCGTGGAGTACGTGAGCGGCCAGCGCTTCCACCCGGACTGGACGCGCGTGGGCGGCGCCTGGCGCGACCTGCCGGACGACGAGACCTTCGTGCGGATGGTGAAGCACTTCGTGAACGAGCGCCTTCCCCGCGCGGTGAAGGACATGGAGAACCTCCTGTCCCGCAACCGCATCTTCATCGACCGCCTGGAGGGCGTGGGGCAGATCAGCCGCCAGGATGCGATCGCCTGGGGCCTGACCGGCCCGATGGCCCGCTCGGCCGGCGTGCGCCGCGACCTGCGCAAGGACGAGCCCGTCCTCTGCTACGCCGACAACTGGGACGGCGAGGGCGCCGAGGCCCCGAAGTTCGACGTGGTGGTGTGCCAGACCGGCGACTGCTTCGCGCGCTACCTGGTGCGCGTCGAGGAGATCAAGCAGTCCGCGCGCATCATCAACCAGCTGATCGACCGCATCCCGGCCGGCCCCTTCAACCCGGTCGATGCCGCGAAGGTCACGCAGCCGGGCAAGGCGAACATCTACGGCTCGATCGAGGGCGTCATCGAGAACTTCGAGCTCATGATGTGGAACAAGGGCTGGAAGGTGCCGATCGGCGAGGGCTACTTCCCCTTCGAGAGCCCCAACGGCGAGCTGGGCTACTACCTGGTCGGCGACGGCACCAAGTACCCCTGGCGCGTGCGCACCCGCCCGCCGTGCTTCATGAACTACTCGGTGATGCCCAAGCTCTGCGAGGGCCACCTCGTGTCCGACGCCATCGCCGTCATCGGATCCATCAACGTCATCGCCGCCGAGCTCGACCGCTGAGCCGCGCCGCCCCCGCACCCGAGAGACCCCACACACCATGGCCTGGCCGACCAAGCCCTCCGGAACCATGCAGATCGCGCGGCGCGCGGAGCCGTACGTGACCGACGCGATGCGCAAGCGCTGGACCGACGAGGTCCTGCCGAAGTACGCCACCCGCCTGGGCGCGCTGATGCCCGTCCTGCACGACGTCCAGCACGCCTACCGCCACGTGCCGTACCAGGCCCAGCTGGAGGTGGCGCAGTTCCTGGGGATCAGCCCCTCGGACGTGCTGGACACGGTGAGCTTCTACGACGAGTTCACGGTGGAGCAGCGCGGCGTGGTGACGATCGGCGTCTGCCACTCGATCGCCTGCGAGCAGTGCGGCTGCGGGAGCCGCGCGCTCCTCGACCGCGCGGCCGAGCGCCTGGGGATCGGCGTCGGCGAGACGACCGACGACGGGAAGTTCACCCTCATCTCCATGGAGTGCCTCGGCAGCTGCGACACCGCGCCCGTGGCGCTCCTCAACGAGACCCTGCACGAGAACCTGACCGCGGAGTCGCTCGACCGGCTCATCGACCAGGCGCGCGCCGCCCCCGCCCACGGAGGCCACCACTGAGCCCCGACGGCCGCGAGGACCCGCCACTCGCCCGCAGCATCGGCGCGTTCTTCGGCCACATCGCCGACGCGATCCGCACGCCCGCCGGCGAGCCCGCCAGGGTGGAGGTGCGCAAGGAGACCACCGAGGAGACGCGCCCCGACGGGGTGACGCTCCGAAGGACCGTGATCGAGGAAGTGGTGCTGCCCCCGGGCGCCACGCCTCCCGAGAAGAGCAACGAGCCCAACGATGCCGACCGCCCCTGACTTCAAGCCCGCGCCCGCCCTCACGAAGCGCATCCCCGAGGACCGCGCCCGCCGCGCCACCGTGCCGTACGAGCAGTACGTCGCCACCGGCGGCTACCAGGCGCTCCGCAAGGCGCTCGCCATGCAGCCCTCGGAGGTGGTCGAGCTGGTGAAGGGCGCGGTGGTCCGCGGCCGCGGCGGCGCGGGCTTCCCGGCCGGCCTCAAGTGGGGCTTCCTGCCGCCGCCCGACGGCGGCCCGCGCTACCTCGCCATCAACTGCGACGAGGCCGAGCCCGGCACCTTCAAGGACCGCCTGCTCGTCGACTTCGACCCGCACCAGGTGCTCGAGGGCATCGCGATCGCGATGCACGCCTGCCAGCTGCACACCGCGTACTTCTTCATCCGCGGCGAGTACCACCACCAGGCGAAGGTGTTCCAGAAGGCGATCGAGGAGGCGTACGCCAACGGCGTCTTCGGACCCAAGGGCCTGATGGGCGGCGCCGGCAGGCTTCCCGCCGAGGTCGTGCTGCACCGCTCGGCAGGCGCATACATCTGCGGCGAGGAGACCGCGCTCCTGGAGGCGGTCGAGGGCAAGCGCGGCTGGCCGCGCGTGAAGCCGCCGTTCCCGGCGGTCAAGGGCCTGTTCGGCCGCCCGACCCTGATCAACAACGTCGAGACGCTGGCCGCGGCGGTGCACGTCGTGGAGAACGGCCTCGACTGGTGGAAGAAGCTCGGCGTCGAGAGCACGATCGGCGGCATGCCCAGCTACGGCACCAAGCTGATGGGCGTGAGCGGCCACGTGAATCGCCCGAACGTCTACGAGCTGGAGCTCGGCATCCCGCTGCGCACCCTGGTCGAGAAGCACTGCGGCGGCATGCGAAACGGAAAGCGGTTCAAGGCCGCGATCGCCGGCGGCGTCTCGATGGGCGTCCTGGGCACGGACCAGTTCGACGCGCCCATGGACTTCGACATCGGCCGCAAGTACGACGTCCTCGGCCTGGGCACCGCGTGCCCGACGGTCTTCGACGAGGACACCGACATGGTGGCCGTGGCGCGCAACGTCAGCCGCTTCTTCAAGAACGAGAGCTGCGGCCAGTGCACCCCCTGCCGCGAGGGAAGCGGCTGGCTGCTCAAGCTGCTCACCCGCATCGAGAAGGGCGCGGGAACCACGCAGGACCTGGACATGCTGCTCGAGATCGCGGGCAGCATGGGCCTCACGCCCGGCACCACCATCTGCGGCCTCGCCGACGGGAACAACTGGGCGATCCGCACCATCGTCAACAAGTTCCGGCCCGAGTTCGAGAAGCGCGTGTCGCCGCGCTTCGTGCCGGTCTACGTGTCGGCGGCGGGGCGCTGAGCGGGTGGGCACCGGCAGCGAGGGCAGGCGGGTCGAGCTCGGAGGCGAGGGGCTGTCGGCGCTGCCGGCGGCGGACCGCGCGTGGCTGGCCGCGTCGATCGAAGCGCTCCTGCCGGCGCTCGGCATCCCCGTGGCGCGCGCCGCGGTCGAGGTGGTTCGCGACCCGCGCATGCAGGCGCTGCACGCGCGCCACATGGGCCTCGACTCGACGACCGACGTGCTGACCTTCGCGCAGAACGAGCCCGGCGCGCCGGTGGACGCGGACATCGCCGTGTGCCTGGACGAGGCGATGCGCCGCGGTGCCGGCGCCCCGCACGGGGCGCGCGGCGAGCTGCTGCTCTACGCGCTGCACGCGCTGCTCCACGCCTGCGGGCACGACGACCGAGACGAGGCCTCGTACCGCCGCATGCACGCCGAGGAGGACCGCATCCTGGAGGCGGCCGGCTTCGGGCGGCTGTTCGAGGCCGGGGAGGCCGCGCCGTGATCCCGCTGGTGCTCGGACTCGCGGCCCTGATGCTGGTGGCCGCCGGCATGTTCGCCGCGCTCAGCCGGTCGCTCCTGCAGGTGAGCGAGTCGGCGCTCGAGCGCGAGCTCGAGGCACGCGGCCGCCTGGACGCCGGTCGCTGGATGCTGGGCCGGCTCGACCAGGTGGAGTGGGCGGTGTCGCTTGCGCGCACGGCCTGCCGCATCGGCTTCGCGGGACTGCTGCTCGCGGCCTTCGCGGGCTTCGAGGAGCCCCTCACCGTCGAGCGCCTGGCGGCCGCGTGGGCCGTCGCGGTGGCGCTCCTCTGGGCGTTCACGTCGGTCGCCGCGGGGGCGCTCGGCCGGCACGCCCCGGCCAAGGTGATCGCGTCGTTCCTCTTCCCGCTGCGCATCGTCGACGTGTGCCTGCTGCCCCTCCGGGCGGTCGCGCGCAAGGTGGACGCGATGATCGGGTCCTCGGTCGGCGCGCCCGACGCCGCGATGCGCGGCGAGGCCGAGCTCGTCAGCGCCATCGAGGACACCCAGCGCCAGGGGCTGATCGACGAGCACGCGGCCGAGATCCTCGAGAATGCCGTCGAGTTCTCCGACATCACGGTCGGCGCGGTGATGACCCCGAGGCCGCGCATCGAGGGCCTGGCCTGCACCGACGACCTCGACGCGATCCGCGAGATGGCGGTGGCCAGCGGCCACTCGCGCATCCCCGTCTGGCGCGGCAGCCTCGACCACGTCGAGGGCATCCTCTACGTGAAGGACCTCGTCCGCTTCCTTGGCCGGTCCCGCGAGGGGTTCCAGCTGCGGCCCCTGCTGCGCGAGCCGATCCGCGTGCCGGAGTCGAAGCCCCTGCAGGAGATGCTGCGGGACTTCCAGCACGCCAAGGTGCACTTCGCCATCGTCGTGGACGAGTTCGGCGGCACCGCGGGAATCGTCACCATCGAGGACGTGATCGAGGAGCTGGTGGGCGAGATCCGCGACGAGCACGAGCCGGCGTCCGACTCGCACCCCTCGGTGCACGCCTCCGGCGACGGCGCCTTCGAGGCGAGCGGACGCGCGCCGATCGCCGAGCTCAACGCCGCCATGGGCACCGAGTTCCCCGACGACGAGGGCTTCGAGACGGTGGCGGGGCTGCTCCTCGCGCGCCTGGGGCACATCCCCCGCGCGGGCGACCGGCTCGAGGATTCCGGGGTGGTGTTCGAGGTGCTCGAGGCCACGCCGTACGCGGTGAAGCGCGTGCGGGCGGCCCGCGCCGGCGCCGGCACGGCGGGCGCGCGCTGACCGCGGGTCAGTCGAACTCGTCGCCGCGGAACGTGCTCGCGAGGTACGCGTTGCGCACCTCGGGGTCGTTGATGATGTCGCGCGGCTGGCCGTCCCGGAGGTTGCGGCCCTCGTGGATGATGTAGGCGCGGTCGCAGATGCGCAGCGTCTGCTGCACGTTGTGGTCGGTGACCAGCACGGCGATCCCCGTGGAGGTGAGGGTGCGCACCTCCTTCTGCAGGTCCTCCACCGTGTGCGGGTCGACGGCGGCGAACGGCTCGTCGAGCATCAGGATGCGCGGCCGGTTGACCAGCGCGCGCGCGATCTCCAGGCGCCGGCGCTCGCCGCCCGAGCAGGTGCGCGCCTCCTCGCCCGCCTTGTGTTCGAGGTGGAACTGCTCCAGCAGCTGCCGGGCGCGCGCCTTGCGCTCGGCCTTCGTGATGGGCTGCAGCTCGAGGACCGCCAGCAGGTTGTCCTCGCAGGTCAGCCGCTGGAACACCGAGGGTTCCTGCGCCAGGTAGCCCATGCCGGCCAGCGCGTGCCGGTACATCGGCAGCATGGTCACGTCGCTTCCCGAGAAGGTGACCTTCCCGGCCTCCGGGGTGATCATCCCGATGGTCATGCGGAAGCTCGTGGTCTTGCCCGCGCCGTTGCGCCCGAGCAGGCCGACGATCTCGCCCTCGTTGACGGTGAAGCCGACGCCGTCCACGACGCGCCGTCCGTTGTAGCTCTTGACGAGCCCTTCGACCTCGAGGAGCGGCATCCGGGGAGTGTATTACACTCGCGGCGACCGTCATGCCCGACCGCAGCGTGCATCCCCGGACCGTCGGAACCGCGGCGATCGCGCTCGCCGCGGCGTGCGCGGCCGGCTGCGTGCGGCGCGAGATCGAGATCACCTCCGAGCCGCCGGGCGCGGTGCTCACGCTCAACGGCCGCGAGGTCGGGCGCACGCCCACGCGCGTCCAGTTCACCTTCGACGGCACGTACGACGTGCGGCTGCGGCTGCAGGGCTACGAGTCGGTGGCCGGCAGCGACACCACCGACATGCCCGTGTGGGACTTCGTGGGGGCGGACCTCGTGGCCGAACTCGCGCCGGTGAAGCTGCAGCGGCTCGAGCGGTGGCACTTCATCCTGGTGCCGGACGCGGACGCGAACGCCGGGCTCATGGAGCGCGCCGAGGCCGCGCGGCGGCACGTCGAGTCGATGCCCGCCGAGGCGCCGGATGCGCCGCCTCCGAGACCCGTGGCGACGCCCGAGGGCGCGGCCGGCGGGCGCTAGCCGGCGGGGTTCGCTGCGCGGCCGAGGCCCAGGAGCAGGGCATTGAGCCGCCGGTTGGCCGTGGGCCATTCGTAGTCGCCGAGCCGGTCCACGCGTTCCCAGCGGCAGTCCTCCGACCCGAGGGCGCGCGGCGCCGCGCCCCGCGGGGCCTCGAATGCGACGAGCGTGAGGGCGATGGAGCGCTCGGCCGGCAGGTGAGGGTCGTGCTGTTCCTCCCGGCCCAGGATCACGCCCGAGGCGGCCGACACCGTGACCCCGGTTTCCTCGGCCAGTTCCCGGGCGGCCGCGGTGAGCGGCGTCTCGCCCGGCTCGGCCTTGCCTCCCGGCAGCTCCCAGAGCCCGCCCCGGATGGCGGACGCCGGGCGACGGGCGATCAGGACCTCGGTTCCCGCTTCGGTGGCACGCCAGAGCGCGGCCACCGCGATCTCCAGGGCGGCCGGATTCCGGAGCGACGTTCCGGATTTGGTCGGGGCGGGATGCATCGGGCGGTCGGGCGGGGCAGCGGCGGCCAGCGGGCGACGACGCGCGGGTTGGCGAAGAAATGCCGGAAAAACGCCTGAAAGCCGCCGTCGCCGACCGCCGCGGATGGACGATACTACGCGTCTGGACCGGGGTCTCCAGTGCATGGACTTCTTCGAGGTCCTGGCTTCATCGCCGGGTCCGTCGACCCGCCGCCGTCGCACGTGTCGGAGCGTTCGACGGCGGCGATCTTTTTCGCTTGCCATACTGCGCGGCACATGCACCGCGCCTCCGCACTCGGACTCGTGACGGCCTTCGTCGCCGGACCATCGGCCTTCGGCCTCGTCGATGCCCGCGCATTGCTCCTCGGCGGCCCGCCCGAGCCCGGTCCCGCCGACGCGGCGCCGGCCATCGAGCCCGTGGCCGCGCGCTCGCGCTTCGGCGCGAAGGACAGCTGGCGGCTCGACCTCGAGGGCGAGTGGACGGGCGACCTCGATGCCATCAACCTCGGCCTCGGCCGCATCGGCGTGGCGTGGTTCTTCGTCGACCACTTCGAGGTGGCGCTCTACGCGACGCTCGGCGGTTCGTCCGAACCCGCCTCGGACGCATTCATCTACGGCGGCGACCTCGAGTTCCGCTGGCACTTCCTCGCCTACGAGCGCTGGTCCGTCTTCGCGAGCGCCGGCTGCGGCATCATCGGCGCCTCGGCGCCGGTGCCGACCGGCGGCACGGAGTTCAACTTCACGCCCTGCGCCGGCGGGGGCGTCACCTTCGACGTCTGGGAGGGAACGCGGCTCTACCTCTCGGCGC
>JBEITQ010000174.1:0-4552 GCA_040374835.1 Phycisphaeraceae bacterium
CTCCAGAGGATGGCGGCCGCCACGGCGAACAGGGCGGCGCCGGCGACGGCACCCCACAGCGCCCCGGGCGCACGCGCGGCGCCGAGCGGCCCGGCCAGCAGCACGCCGATGCCGGCGCCCGCCGCAGGCACCAGGATGCCGGGAACGGCGAGGATCGGCCCGCGGAAGATGCCGGCGGACCGGCACGCGCGCAGCGCGGCGAGGCGCTCCTGGAGCAGCGCGGCGGCGTCGCGGATCGACGCGGCGTCGGCCGGGGCGTCCGGCCCCGGGGCCGCGCGCAGCGGACGCTGGCGGTAGCCGCGGACCACCGACTCGGCCTCGGCGACCAGCGCGGCCAACTGCGTGCGCGCGGAGTCGGCGCGCGTGACCTGTGCCTCGCGCCACTTGCGGATCTCCGGGAGCGCCGCCTCGTAGACGCTCTCGGCCATCCAGATCCGTTCCTCGTACTTGCCCCGCGCTTCCTCCTCGGCCTTCTCGGCGTGGCGCGCGGCGTCGGCGCGGATCTTCGCCTCCTCGCGGCGGACGCGCTCGGCCTCCTGGGCGGCGTGCTCCTCGATCCGCTCGAGCTCGCGCGCGGCCTCGTCCCGGATCGATGCCTCGGCCGACTCCCGGGCGGCGCGGATCGTCTCGATGGCCTGCGCGTGCATCCGCTCGTTGAGCGACCGCATGCGCGCGGCGTCACGGCGGGCCCCGTCCATCGCGGCGGTGCGCGCGGCGGCGGCTTCGTGCAGGGCCTCGACGAGCGCCCGCTCGTCGTTGAACGGGCCTCCTTCGTGGTCGTCCGGCGCGGGCTGCACGCCCCGATGATAGGTGAGCGACCGCCCGCGTCAGGGCTCGTCGCCGCAGTCGCGTCGGACGCGCTCGAGCGTCTCGTTGATCGAGTCCATCGCGCCGAGCGCGGTACGGATGCAGGTGTCGAGGCGCTCGAGGTGGTGGCGCTCGATCGACTGCGACACCGGGTCGTCCCAGGACTGCCGCGCCTGCTGCCATGCCACGAGCAGCGTGCGCTGCGCGTCCTTGATCTTGGCCCGTGCGCCGGCGACGCTCATGCCGGGGCCTTCCCGTCGCCGCCCGTGGCGTCGGCGTCCCCCGCGTCCCCGCCCTCCGCCTCGCCGCCGCGCGCCATGCTGCCGACGTCACCGAGCATCGCGAGGATGCGCTCGGACTCCGGCCCCCCGCGCAGGTAGTCCTCGAGGTGCTCGCTCATCCGGCGCATCATGGCCGCCAGCTGCGGGATGTCCCGGTCGAGCGCGGTCTGCATGGGCGCAAGCGCCCCCTTGAAGACGATCGCCTGGCGGGGCAGCTCGATGGCCCACTTCTTCGAGGCGCGCAGCCGCTCCTCGGCGAACTCCAGGCGCCGCTGCGCGCGCTCGAGTGCCTTGCGCTCGTCGACCACGCTCGGCTTCGCGTCCGCGGTGGCCTTGATCTCCTGCTTGCGGAACAGGGCGCTCTTGCAGGCGACCACCTCGTCCTGGCCCTTGCGGATCCGCTTCTTCCAGGTGTCCATCCGGTCGCGCTCGAGCCAGTCGATGGTGCGGTCCAGCTCGCCCTCGGCGTCCTCGAGGGCCAGCGACATCGCCTCCGCCGCGGTGACCAGCGCGGCGCGGAACCGCTCGATGGTGGCGACGTCGGCGACCCGTGCCTGCTCGGACATCGCTCAGCGCTGGTTCAGGTAGGCATCGGCCGCGTCGGCCTTGCGCAGGAGGTAGGGCACGTGCTGCTCGGCGGCCTTGGTGAACTTCTGCAGCACGCGCACCGTGGCGTCGAACTCCTCGGCGAACTTCGACTGCTCCTGGTCGCGCCAGGTCTGGGCGAGCGTGGCCATGCGCGCGTTGAGGCCGCCGGTCTGCTGCTGCAGGTCGGCGGCGAACTTCTTCAGGTCCTGCGCGAAGCGGCGGAGCTCGGGGGGGTCGACGATGGCCTTGGCCATGGAGACGGCTCCTTGGTTGGGGGGCGTGTCACTGCGGGGGGGGGGGGGCCGGCGCGGCGCCGGCGCCGGCCGGGGAGGCGGGCGCCGCCTCCACCTGCGCGGCCGGGGTCTCGTCGGGGTACGGCACGAACGCGGCGATCAGGCCGTCGCCGATTCCGAGGAGCGCCCATCCGGCGATCAGGCCGGCGCAGACCGCTTCCTTCGAGTCGACCCACAGCCGCCAGCCGAACTCGCCGGCACGCTGCAGGTAGCGGTGCTCCATGGCGGTGAAGAACGCCGCGCCGATCCACATCATGATGGTCGACTCGGGCGGCAGCACGACGCCGAGGCCGATGCCGACCGCGGAGATCGGGAACTTGCCGCGCGAGGCGATGCGCGCGGTCTCCAGGACCACCGCGATGATCGCGCCCCACATCATGGCCCACGCGGCCGAGACGGGCAGCACGCCCCAGAGCTTGCGGATGCCGTCGACCGTCTGGACGAGCGGCGCCTCGGCGCCCGCCGTGCCCATGCCCTCGATCACCTTCGAGATCGCCGCCCACTGCAGGGCGCCGGGAACGGCCCACGTGTCGGTGATGTGCGACTCGATGGTTGTGCCGGCCTCGCGGTTGGAGAGGAACAGGACGAAGAAGAGCGGGGTCGACGCGATGGCGCCGGCCAGGATGCCGATGCAGTGCCCCCATGCCTGCTGGCGGGGCTTCGCGCCCAGCATGTAGCCCGGCTTGATGTCCATCAGCAGGTTCGAGGCGTTGGATGCCACCTCGGTGGTCACGCCGGCGGTCATCAGGTTGGTGCCGGGGTTGGCCGGCTGCATGGCGCCGAAGGTGAACTGCGTGATCTTCGAGAGCGACCCGGTCGGCGTCGTCGAGGTCAGCGCCGTCGCGTTGGCCGCGATCAGCGTGAGCACGATGATGAGCGGGATGGAGAGCGCGCCGAGCCACGGGTCGACGCCGAACCACTCGTGGTTCAGCCAGATGATGATGGCGCTGAACACCGGGATGCCGATGAAGCTCACCTTGAGCGGCAGCTCGACGTGCTTCAGGCAGTCGCCCCCGTCGGCGCCGCGGCGCGCGAACGGCGCGGCGAACGCCGAGATCAGCACCTTCGGCTTGGCGAAGAGCCCCAGCATCGAGGCGGTGAGCATCATCGACACGCCCCACCACAGGCACCAGGTGTTGGTGAGGTGGGCGCGGCCGAAGACGGCCTTCGCCATGTCGTAGGTCCCGTCGGCCGCGGCGATCTGCGCGTAGTTCTTGGGCAGGATCTCGCCCGCCTGGATCATGAGCGGCGCCAGCACCAGGTAGTTGGCCACCATGCCGATGAGCAGGCTGTTGGCGATCCGCATCCCCATCAGGCCGCCGGCGCCGACCATGCTGAGGTCGAAGGCCATGATCATGCCGAGCTTGTCGAGGCGGATTCCCCCGATCGCCGGCGTGACATGCTTGTAGATCCAGGCGTCGAGCCGCTCCGGGATCACGTGGAAG
Source organism: Phycisphaeraceae bacterium (assembly GCA_040374835.1). Classification (GTDB taxonomy): domain Bacteria; phylum Planctomycetota; class Phycisphaerae; order Phycisphaerales; family SM1A02; genus UBA966. The sequence continues at coordinate 3,415 of JBEITQ010000174.1, forward strand.
AGGGTGTCCTTGGCCTTCGACGTGCCGAGCACCGAGATCTGGAGCACCGCCATGTAGCCGCCCGCCACCAGCACCTGGAGCAGGGCGCCGATGCCCGCGGCCCACGCCAGGGCCTTCGCCTTGAAGACGCCGGCGTCGACGGCGCCGTCGGAGGCGCCGCCGCGCGCCGACTCGATGGGCATCCCGTTCGCGTCCTGGTTGCGCGTGCCGCCCTCGGGGGCATCCGGGTAGAGCGAGTCGAGCACCACGGCGCACGCGCGCCCCTCGGGGAAGGGCTGCTGCTCGTCGTTGATGAAGCGCCGCTTCATCGGGAAGGCCACCAGCACCCCCAGGATGCTGGCGATCACGTTCCAGATCAGCATCTTGTGCCACTCCATGACCTGGTCGGTCACGAACATGTAGGCCATCAGGGCGCTGATCAGCGGGCCGGTCATGTAGCCGGCCGCGGTGGCGATCGACTGGACGGCGTTGTTCTCCAGGATCGTCATGTCGCGCGAGAGCTGCAGGCGCGAGATGGCCCGGAAGATGACGAAGGACAGGATGACGCTCGTGACGCCCACGCCGAGCGTCCACCCGGTCTTGGCGCCGATGTACAGGTTTGTGGCGCTCAGGATGCCCCCGAGCAGGAACCCCGTCACCGCGGCGCGCAGCGTCAGCTGCGGCATGTTGCCGCGGAAGACGTTCTCCAGCCACCAGCGGTCCTTCTGCTCGCGGGTCCAGGTGCGCGTCTGTTCGTCCGTCAGGTGGGGCAGTGCCATCGGTGGGCAGCGTAGCGGTGGCGCCGGGGTTACCCTCCGCGCCGATGGGCCCGCCCCCCGACGCATCCGCCCCGGTCTCGCCCGCCGCCGGGTTCGTCGGCGCGTGCGTGCGCGGGGCGGCCGGCGCGCTCCGGGCCCGGCCGGCGCTGATGGCCGGATCGGTGCTCGTGATCGCGGCGGCCAACGCGCCCCAGCAGCTGGCGCAATGGGCGGCGTCCGCGGGCCTCGAGCGGATGCAGGCCTCGGCGGAGGCCCGCGGCAGCGCGGCTCCCACGCCCGAGGAGGCGATCGCGGACCTGGCGACCGCCGCCTCGTCGTGCGGCTGGCTCTGCGGATCGCTCGTCTTCACGCTGCTCGTCGGCGTGCCGGCCATCGCGGGC
>JBEITQ010000232.1:0-2601 GCA_040374835.1 Phycisphaeraceae bacterium
ACCGCAGGCGCCATGAACGAGGCGGTTTGGAAACCCGCCGTCACGACGTTCCCCGGCTTGGTCGGAAGCAACTACCAGGGATTTCGGTCGCTCGACCGGCCGGCACCCGATGGCAACGGACACCAGCAGCCGACAGACAACATCCTGGGCAACGCCGCATCGCCCGCGCTCTACGGCGACATCGGCGGGATCGTCAACCTCTCGATCGACATCACGAATCCGGCGCTCATCGCACGGTCTGGGTCGATGCAAATGAAGCGCGGTCCGTGGCCGAGCTTCCTGATCTGCCAGCAGCAGGCGCGAGCATGCGTGCGCAGCGCGCCGAGTGTGCCGCTGGTTCCATGGATCGCGCACGTGTCCTACGAAGGTGACGTCGCAGGCGCTGGGATCGTCGGATTTCCGAAGGACCCACGCTGCTACGACGAGAACCTGCGCCACGTGGCCCTGCTGGGCACGCCGACGTTCCTGTGGTGGCGAAGCATGGAGGTGACGCCGGAGCCCGACACGTCACGGCTGGATGCGGTGATCTCCGAGATCAACGGGCGGACCCTCGGCCGGATCAGGGAGCCGGCCGACGTGGAACCCATCTCGTTCCTGAGCGAGGTGGTGGTTGCGGGCGGACGCCGGCACGACGGGAGGTGGGTGTGGCGGGTCTCGGCGTCGCCGGAGGTCGCGCTCCTGCGCGAAGTCGGCACGGGACGCGAGTGGGCGCCGACCGCGGACACGCTCGGCTTCTGGGTGGATACGGCGGAGAAGGTGGCCCCGAGGTGGGAAGTCGCGCGCCGGCGGGGTCCCTCGGAGCCGTCGCTTGCGCGGCCGGTGAAACCAGCGCCGCCGCCCTGACGGGCGATGCGGGAGGCGACGCAGCCGCGACGTGCCGGTCAGGGACTCGGGGCGCTGACCCCGACCGCCACGCGCGCCGCCGCCAGGTCGGACGCGATCGGCATCACCATGTCGAGCTTCGCCGTGCGCAGTGCGGTCGCGACGTGCGGCTGCGGGGACACCAGCACCATCGTGTGGCGTCCTGCGGCAAGCGCGCGCGCAACCTGCAGCAGCATGCCCATCCCGAGCGACGCCACGAAGCTCACCTCGGACATGTCGACGATGGCGTGCGTGCGGCGGCTCGCGGTCGAGGCGGTGAACTTCAGCTCGACCGTCCGCACGCCGTCGATCGACAGCTCGCCCCGGAGGCGCACGACCACGTGACTGTCGCCGGCATGCAGGGTCTCGACGGAGGCGGGCATGGAGAGGATGCTACGGGTCGCGGCGGGCAGGCGAGTGCGCGGCGCGGGAGGAGCCGGCGCCGCGGGCAGCCAGCGCTTGCTTGCGGAACGCCGTGAACGCCCACCACGGCTGCGGCGGGTTGCCCTTGGCCTGGTCGATCGCCGACAGGAACACGTCGATGCAGCACGGGTCGTGGCGCACGCCGGTGACGCGGCACAGGCGCGCGTAGAGCCGGAAGCCGTCTTGACGCGCGAGTTGCGCGAGCGTCCGTATGCCGAGCGCGCGGAAGTCGGCGAGCGTGGCAGGTCCGACGTTCGCCAGGTCGGCGAGCGTCTCGGGCGGCATGCGGCGCGGGCGGGCCACGGGCTTACCGTACCACCCGATGCACGAGCGTCCGCGCGAAGCGGTCGAGCCGCGACGCGCGCTGCGCCGCGGTACCGCGCCCTGCCCCGAGCTGGCACTCCCACACAACGATCACGCGCCAGCCGGCGGCGCGCAGGTCGCGGAGCGTCCGTCGGTCGCGCGCGCGATTGCGTCGGAGCTTGGCGACCCACCAAGCGCGATTGGTTGCCGGCAGGGTGCTGCGTGCGCAGCCGATGTGCCGGTGCCAGAAGCACCCGTGCACCAGGATGATGGTGCGGTGCCGGGGCAGCACGATGTCGGGGCGGCCGGGCAGGTCGCGCACGTGCAGCCGGAAGCGCAGCCCGTGGCGGTGGAGCATCGAGCGCACCAGCCGCTCGGGCGTCGTGTCGTGGCCGCGGACGGCGGCCATGATGCGGGAGCGGGTGGGGGTGGGGGGCGTCAGTCGCATGGGACCAGGCACTGCGACGCAACTGCGGTGCGAGCGGTGCGGCGAACATACCGCCGGTCGGCACCGGCCAAGGACAACCGCCCGCCCCCTCTCGGGGGCGGGCGGCGTCGTGTCCCACCTGAAATCAGGGACAGGGGTTCCTGGCACCTAATTCAGTAGTCCATGTCCTCGCCGTGGGAGTGACCGCCGCCGGCGGGCTTCTTCTTCTCCTTGATGTCGACGATGGCGCACTCGGTGGTGAGCAGGAGGCTCGCGATGCTCGCCGCGTTCTGCAGCGCCACGCGCTCCACCTTGGTCGGCACGATGATGCCGGCCTTCACCAGGTCCTCGTACTCGCCGGTCGCCGCGTTGAAGCCGAAGTTGGTGTCGGACGAGTCCTCCACCTTCTGGGCGACGAGCGAGCCGTCGAGGCCGCCGTTGGCCGCGATCTGCTTGATCGGGCTGGTCAGCGCGCGCAGGACGATGTCGATGCCCACCTTCTCGTCGCCCTCGAGCTCCTTCTTGAGCTTCTCGAGCGCCTTGCGGGCGCGGAGCACGGCGACGCCGCCGCCGGGGAGGATGCCCTC
>JBEITQ010000191.1:0-4069 GCA_040374835.1 Phycisphaeraceae bacterium
CGCCGCGTCGACGGGCGTGCCGGGGCGACGCATCAGTTCATAGAGGGCCGGAGCTCCGCGCCGGGTCATGGACCACGCAGTGTAGGGGCTCGCTCAGGGGCCCGCCGGGCCGCCCCAGGCCGCCGCGCAGGCCGTGATTCCGCCCCGCGGATCGGTCCACTGGCGCGCATCGATCACGGCCAGGCCGCGGAACCCCGCCACCTCGAGCGCGATCCGGTAGGCGAGCGCATCGAGCCGCGACTCGCCGGCGATGCCGACGGGCCCGCGCATCCCCGCGCGGGTCAGGTCCACGATGCGCGCCGCGGCCAGGCGCGTGCCGGCACGGCTTGCCTCCGCGGCGGGGTCGCCGCCCGCGGCGAGCACCGCGGCGGGATCGATGCACCGGCCGAAGGGCGGGAACGGCAGGTCGGTCGACGGGCCCGCGTCTGCGATCGTCACGCCGTGCCGGTCGGCGGCGGCGGCGATGGCCGCAATGGTCTCGCGACGACGCGCGACGGATGCATGGTCATCGTCGGCGGCCGGCAGCATCACGCACACCGGCACGCGACCCAGCTCGCCGGCCAGTTCGCATGCGGCGGACACGGCGTCGATCGCGCGCTCGACGTTGGCGGCGTCGGCGAAGTGCGAGGTGGGGATCCAGGCGTCGATTCCCGACGCGACAAGCTCGAGGCGCACGAGCGTCGCACGCAGGTCGCGGCGCGCGCTCGCCCCGAGCTCGCGCGGCCGCATGCCCGGCTGCGTGGCGCTCAGCTGCGCGCCGCGGATGCCCGCCGCCGAGAGCCACGCGAACGCCGACGCCGGGTCGCCGAGCGGCGCGACCGTGGCGGCGACGGGATGCTGGACGCGTGCGGGCATGGAAGGTGAAAGGTAGCGACGGGGCCCGATGCACCGCGGCCGGGGGACCGCGGCGGACTCCCTAGACTCGGGACATGCCCAAGGCGCCCGCCGAGACCAGGCCCGAGTGGCCGGCCCTGCCCTTCGCGCTGCCGAAGCCGGGCCCGGCACGGCGCGAGCGGGCCGCGCGGCTCCTTGCCGCCCTCGACCGCGCCTACCCGGACGCCGAGTGCCGGCTCGACTGGAACGCGCCGCACGAACTGCTGGTTGCCACCATCCTGAGCGCGCAGGCCACCGACGAGAGCGTCAACGCCGCGACCCCGGCCCTGTTCCGGCGCTTCCCCACGCCCGAGGCGCTCGCCCGTGCCGGGGCCGACGAGATCGCCCCGTTCATCCGCACCATCGGGCTGTGGCGGAACAAGGCGCGCGCGGTCGAGGAGTCGATGCGGGCCCTGGTGGAGCGCCATGGCGGCGAGGTGCCGCGCGACATGGACGCGCTGCTGGCGCTGCGCGGCGTCGCGCGCAAGACGGCGAACGTCGTCCTCGGCAACTGCTTCGGCATCCAGGCGGGCGTCGTCGTGGACACGCACGTCGGGCGCCTGGCGAAGCGCATGGCCCTGAGCCGCCACGACGACCCGCAGAAGGTGGAGCGCGACCTGATGGCGCTCTTCCCGAGGGAGCGCTGGTGCGACCTGAGCCACCTGCTGATCTTCCACGGCCGCGCCGCATGCCGCGCGCGCGGGGCGCGCTGCGCGGACGACCCGATCTGCCGGGAGTTCTGCGCCGACGGGCACCGTGCGGTCACTCGATCTCGCCGCGACCCTTGAACACCGGCGCCTCGCCGACGGCGATGGGCTTGATCAGGATGAAGCCGCCGTGCAGCGCGACGATCGAGGCGCCGCCGCCGATGCGCTCGGGATAGATGAAGAGCGGCGGACCCTCGAATCGGAACGAGCGGACCGTGTCCAGCCGACCGGTGGCGGCGGCCTTGGCGCCGTCGTCGGCGGCGGCATCGGCACCGACCGTGGGCGCGCCGGCCGCGGAGGCGGGCGCAGGCGTCGAGTCCACCCGCCGAACCACGTCGACGCCGAAGTCGTGCCCCACCCAGACGTCGCCGTCCACCAGTTCGATCGCGGTCACCAGGCCGCCCGCGGGCGGTTCCCAGCGCTCGACGGTGCCGCCGTGGCGGAACTCGACGGCCTTGGCCACCATGTTGCCGGCGTCGTCCTTCTCCTTGACGAGCTTGGCCGTGCCCCACGAGGCCGCGCACTCGGGATCGTTGGCGCTCACCAGGTCGGTGGTCTTGTCGGTGATCTCCGGGGTGCCACCGATCCGCCAGAGCCAGAAGCCCTCCCGCCCGCCGGCCAGGATGCGGCGCCCGTCGGTCATCGCGACCTCGAGCAGGCCCGGGGAGCGCTCCACGTTGTAGAAGGTGTCTCCGTCGCGGCGTTCCTCGGCGCGGTGGCGGTACATCGCGCGCCCGAACGATCCGGCGACCGCGTAGTGGTTCGGGCGGATCAGCGCGATGTCGCGCCCGCCGCGCAGCGGGATCTCCTCGGGCTCGACGAGCTCGAGTCCCTGGATGCGCCAGGTGTGGATGATGCGGTCGGTCACCGCGAACACGCGGTCGCCGAGCACGCGCACGCGCCGCACCAGCGCGGGCACGGCGCGGTGCGACGTCTCCGCGAACGCACCGGTCATCATGCCGACCGACGCGCCGTTGTTTCCCTGCAGGGCGAACACGTACCCGCCCGGCGGCCCGACCCCGGACGGCAGGGCCGCGAGCTGCGTCGCGGCGCCGAGGTAGCGCTCGTCCTCGAGCATGAGGATGCGGCGGCCCGAGGTGCACGCCGGCCCCGCAGGGGTCTGCACCACGCGCCCGGCCGGCTTGTCCTTGAGAAACACCTTCCGGTCGGAGAGCCGCACCACGCCGCCGGGGCCGGAGACCCACGTCTCGCCGCCGGCGCGCGACACGAGCCGGGGCTCGATGCCCAGTTCCGCGGCGGTGACGGTCGCGCTCACGCGCGGATCGGCGTTCTCCGAGATGTCGAACTCGACGATCGCGGTCCGGTCGGAGACCGCCCACGCATGGTCGCCATCGACCACGAGGTCGGTGAGCGCCCCGCCCTCCCCGAACGGAACGCCCTCGGCGCGGCCAAGCTCGCGGCCCGTGGTGACGTCGATCACCAGCAGCTCGTTGCCGAAGGTCTGCACCCAGCGGGGGCCGTCGACGACCGTGACGTGGTGCGTGCCGCCCGAGTGCTGCACCACCTGCAGCTCCCGGGGCCGGCGGTCGGTGCGGTCTTCCTTGACGTACTGCGGCGTGCACGCGGCACACCAGGCCAGCGCGGCAGCGGCAAGGAGTCGTGCGGCCCGTTCGCCTCGCATCGCGGAGAGGGTATCCGCATGTGATAGCGTCCGGGATCCCATGGCCACGACCCCACCGGCGGGCGCGCCGGGCGACCGCCTCTCGCAGCTCATGCGGATGGCGGACGCCGAGCCCGGCGACCCGTTCTTCCCATACGGCATCGCGCAGGAGCACGCACGCGCGGGCCGCCACGACGACGCGATCGCGTGGTACGACCGCACCGTCGCGGTGGACCCGGGCTACTGCTACGCATACTTCCACAAGGCGCGTTCGCTCGAGGAACTCGGCCGCATCGACGAGGCGTGCGCGGCGCTGCGCGCGGGCATCGAGCGCGCGCGGGCGGCAGGCGACCGCCATGCCCTCTCCGAGCTCTCGGGCTACCTCGACCAGCTCACCTGACGCGCGATGGCACGGCGAAGCACCAAGGCACGGACGATCGACGCGGTGCGCGCCCTCGACGGCGACCCGATGACGGTCGAGGTGCGCGTCGCCGGCGCGACGGTCGCGCGGATGCCGCGGCCGCGCGCGGAGGCGCTCGGACTCGCGGAAGGCACGCGGTGGACGCCCGGCCTCGCGGCACGGGTCGGCCGCGCGTGCGCCGAGGCGTTGGCGCGCGAGGCGGGGCTTGCGTTCCTGGCGCGCAAGGCATGGAGCGCCAAGGGTCTCGAGGCGCGCCTGGTGCGCGCCGGGCACGAGCCGCGCGCGGCGCGCGAGGCCGTCGCCGCGATGGTGGCGGACGGATGGCTCGACGACCGCGCGTTCGCCGAGGCGCGCGTCGAGCAACTGTCGCGCCGCGGGGCGATGTCGCGGGACGCGATCGCGGAGACGCTCGAGGCCGACGGCGTGGGCGAGGAGGTCGCCGCCGCG
>JBEITQ010000040.1:0-10998 GCA_040374835.1 Phycisphaeraceae bacterium
CCGTCCGCCGTGGCGGCGGTGCGCGCGGACGCGAAGGCAATGGTCCGCGCGGGTTGCTTCGCGTCCGACAGCCGGGTCACGGCGAGGCGCCGCAGCGGGTTCGGCGCGCCGTTGGGCAGCAGTTCGTCGACCGGGAAGCGCGACTCGTCGCCGCCGACCCACGCCGTGTTCATGCCGAAGCTCGGGTAGAGCGAGACGAAGTAGTGGAAGCGCGAGGGGTCGCCCGACTGCAGCTTCTCCAGGAGTTCGGCGTTCGGCCCGGCGTACAGGCGCCGCAGGTCGCCGCCGAGCCATGGCGCCAGCCGCCAGGGCCAGCGGCGCTGCACCTCGACGTCGCCGCCGAACGACTCCGGGGGGATCGGGTTTCCCTGGTCGTCGCGCGCCGGGAGGCCCGAGCGGTAGCCGGGGATCACGAACCCGCCCTCGTCGACGGCGTAGGAACTCCACGCCGCCATCAGTGACCGCAGCGCGGCAGCCTCCTGCACGCGCGCGGCCGCGCGGCGCGCGCCCGCCGACACCGGGACGACGATCCCCACCACCAGCGCGATGACCGCCGCCACCACCAGCAGCTCGACGAGCGAGAAGCCGGGAAGGGCCGAAAAGCGGCGGGGAACTGGAAAGCCGGGACGGTTCACGGGAACCCCACATAGTATTCCTCCCCCGCTTTTTCGGATGCCCATGACGCCCATGAAGACCACGACTCCCGCCGCCGCGTCCGCCCTGCTGCTCGCCTGCGTCGCCTCCGCCGCCCAGACCTGGACGGCCGACCTCGGCACGCCGGCGTACGACCGGTGGATGTACCCGTTCAACTCGACGCCGGGCACGCGTCCGACGATCAGCACCTTCGGCAGCGAGCCGGGCGCCGCGATCTTCGACTGCCGGGACGGGCAGATGCTGGTCGCGTTCGACACCGCGGGCGTGCTGCCCACCGGCCTCGGCGACGGGCTCACCGTGACGCACGCGGTGCTCGAGCTCGAGGTCGCCGGCAACCTCGCGTTCGCGTACGACCCCACGCCCGACCCGTGGCAGACGTTCCTCGGTCCGACCGACCCCGAGCGGCTCGCCGATGCAGATGCCGGGCAGCCCGTCGAGCTCTTCGGCGTGGGCTACCGCAACGGCTTCTCCCTCGCGTCGTTCGCCGAGAACTCGCCCTACGCGCCGGCCGGCACGAGCCCGCTCGCGCCTGCCGTGCGCAGCGCGTTCGCGGCCTCGTGCGCCGCCGACGGCACGGTGCGCGACGTCTCGCGGTCGCCGCGCGAGCGCTACGCACCGCTGCCGTTCGCCGTCGGCACCGTCGCCGGCGTTGCCGCAGGGGAACTCGTCCCCGCCGGGCGGACCATGCGCTTCGAGATCGACGTGCTCGACCCCGGCGTGCAGCGCTACCTGCGCGACGGGATCGGCGCCGGGCGCCTGGCGCTCGCGGTGACGAGCCTCACGTTCGTGCAGCAGCAGTCGGGGCAGTTCCCGAGCTTCGTCGCCAAGGAGAATGCGCTGGTGGCGATCGGCGCGGCACGCGCCGCGCGCCTCGTCCTGGAGGCGACCGACGGCCCGGCATGCGCGCCCGCGGACTTCAACTGCGACGGCGCGGTGAACGGCGACGACCTCGGCCGGCTGCTCGGGGCCTGGGGCATCTGCGGCAACTGCGCGGAGGACCTCACCGGGGACGGCGCCGTGAACGGCGACGACCTCGGGTCCCTGCTCTCCGCGTGGAGCTGAGCGCGCTCAGTCGCGCGCCGCGGAATGCTCGACGAGCGCCTCGACGAACGCGCGGCGCGCAGCCTGCAGCGTGCGCTCCGCGTCGGCGAGCAGCCGGTCGGTGACGCCCTGCGGCAGCTTCATGCGTGCGGCGACCTGCTCGGGCAAGAGGCCCTCGCCATGTCGCAGGCGCAGCGCGATGCGCTGGTGTTCGCTGAGCACCGAGAGGACGCGGGCGGCAAATCCTTCGCCGAGGTTCGCGGTGGGCTTCGGGGTCCGGGGAGCCTTCGGCGCCGAGGGTGGGCGCGCCGATGGCGCTTCAAGGGTCTGAACTTCCGTCATGCGTGCACTCCTTTGCAACGCGGCGGAACGACTGGCCGAGATGTCGACGGCCCTGCCAGGACGTCGGCGACCGGGGGAATCCGGGGCGCGAAAGGGGCGCTTCCGGAGGTCGCAACGGAATCCTAACGGAAACTCAGGCGGCTGTCGACAGGCTGAAGCGCGCTCGGACGGTTCCCGCCACCTCGGCAACCTCGGCCTCGAAGCCGGGGGCGCCGACCAAGGGCCCGAGCGCCGAGACCACGAGCGGGTCGAACTGGGCGCCCGACTGCTCCTCGAGTTCCACGAACGCCTCCTGCATGCCGATCGCCTCGCGGTACGGGCGGACGGAAGTCATGGCGTCCAGCGCGTCGGCTACCGCCACGATGCGGGCGAACAGCGGGATGGCGTTTCCGGCCAGGCCGTCGGGGTAGCCGAGGCCGTCCCATCGCTCGTGGTGCCAGCGGGCCGCGGGGGCGGCAAAGGCCAGCGCGGGGATCCGGCGCAGGATCGAACCTCCGTAGATCCCGTGGCGGCGCACCGCGGCGGCTTCCACCACCGAGAGCGGGCCGTCCTTGCGCAGGATCTCGGTGGGCACCAGGATCTTGCCGACGTCGTGCAGCAGCGAGGCGACGCGCAGCTCGCGCAGCTCGCGCTGGTCCATGCCCAGCGAGGAGCCGAGCATCGTGGCCAGCACCGACACGCGGTGCGAGTGGCCCGCCTGGCGCGGGTCGGTCGCATCCACCTGCGCGACGAGCTCGTCGACGAGGTGGTCGAAGCCGCTGTTGGCTTCCGGGGCAGCCACGGCGGCCGCCATCGAGACGTGGTGGGCGAGGTCGCGCGGCTCCACCGTCATCCACGCCGAACGGGCGGCGGTCGGGGCGGGCTGCTCGGAACGGGGCTCGATGGCGTGGCGGTCCATGTCGTCTCTCCTGTGTGCGGTTCGGTGCGGCGGACTGCCGCGCTCCGGGCATCGGCGGACCCGGGGTGCGACTGAAGCGCGCATGCCGCAATTGACGGAGATTCCGCCCAAGGTCCGGGAAAGTGCCGCGCGGACGCCGCCGCGGCGGGCGTTACCGGCCACGGGGCTAGACTGACGCTCCGATGCGCATCGCCGCCGTTGCCACCACCCGACCGCCGAAGGCTCGCGCCGTCGAGGTGGCGTGCGCGCCCGATGCGCCTGCCGACCTCGCGGCGATGCCGCCCGCATCGTTCGCGCGCGTGCTCGGCGGCCACGCCGGCACGGACGCCGTGCGCGCCGAGCTCGACCGCCTCGCCGCCGCCGGCGCCCTCGCCCACGACCCCGAGCCGCGGATGTTCGTCTACCGCGCCGCGCACGCCGGCAAGCGCTGGATGGGCGTGGTGTGCGCCGTCGACACGCGCGACCTGGTGACGCTCCTCCCGCACGCCGCCTCGGACGCGGAGATCTCGGCGGCGCGCACCGACCTCGAGCGGGTGGGCGCGCAGCTCGTCCCTGCGCTCGTGCGCGTCGAGCGATCGGACGACGTCGCATACCTGATGACCTGCGACACCAACGAGCGGCCCGCCTACCACTTCGTGTCCGCCGACGGATCGACGCATTCGGCGTGGACCGTGCACCGGCCCGAGGCCTACGTGCAGGCCTTCGCGGAGCTCGGTGCGGCCGCGATCGTCGGCGGCGGCGCGCAGGTCACGGCGGCGCACCTCGCGGGCACGATGCCGCTGGCGATCCTCACCGCGGACGCCGAGGCGAGCGCCTGCGGATCGCTCGCCCCGCGCTGCGGCCTGTTCGTCGCGCGAGCCGCGGCCGAGCCCGCGGCTCGCTGAGCCCTCGGGCGACGCCGGGCTACACTTGAATCCATGACCGCGTTCGTCACGCCGCAACCCCCGGCCCACAGCATCGCGGGCCCCGCCAAGGTGCTGGTCTGCGACCCGATCGCCAAGCAGGGGCTCGACCAGCTCCGCGGCCTCGGCTGCACCGTCATGAACGACCCGGAGCTCTCCGAGGAGACGCTCGCGCGCGCCGTGCGAGACACCGGGCCGGACGTGCTGGTGACCGCCAACACGCCCGTGAACGCCGAGGCCATCGAGGCGAGCCCGCGCCTGGCGATGATCATCGTCGCCGGCACCGCGACCGACCACGTCGACGTCGCCGCGGCCAGCCGCCGCGGCATCTTCGTCGCCAACTGCCCCGGGCGAAACTCGACCGCGGTGGCGGAGCTTGCCTGGGGACTCATCCTCGCCTGCGACCGTCGGATCAGCGAGCAGACCTCGGAGCTCCACCTCGGGCGATGGGACCAGCGGCGCTTCGCGGCGGCGAGCGGCCTGCACGGGCGCACGCTCGGCGTCGTCGGCCTCGGGCAGGTCGGGCAGGAAGTGGCCCGGATCGGCACGGCCTTCGGCATGGACGTCATCGCCTGGAGCCGCAACCTCACCGAGGAGAAGGCCCTCGAGCACGGCTGCGAGTTCTGCGCGAGCCTCATCAACCTCGCGAAGCTCAGCGACGTCGTCAGCATCAGCGTGGGCGGCGGCGAGGACACCGACAGCCTCGTCAACGAGAAGTTCCTGTCCTCGATGCGCCACGGGGCGATCCTGGTGAACACGAGCCGCGGCGGGGTGATCGACCAGGCGGCGCTCGCCACGGCGATCCGCACGCGCCACCTGCGGGTGGGGCTCGACGTGTGGGCGGACGAGCCCGACGCGCCCGAGGCCACCTTCCGCGACCCGATGATCCACGAGCCCGGCGTGGTCGGCACCCACCACGTCGGTGCCCTCACCGAGCAGGCGCAGCGCGCCGTGGCCGAGGAGGTGGTGCGCGTGGTGAAGGCCTGGGCCGAGCGCGGCCACGTGCCCAACTGCGTGAACCGCGCCGTGGCCACGCCCGCGACGACGCTGATGGCCGTTCGGCACATGAACCGGCCCGGCGTCCTCGCGCACGTCTTCTACACCCTCGGCCAGGCGGGGATCAACGTCGAGGAGATGGAGAACATCGTCTACGGCGGCGGCGAGGCGGCGCTCGCGCGCATCCAGCTCGACCAGACCCCGCGCGAGGAGCACCTCGCGGCGATCCGCGCCAACCCGAACGTCCTGAGCGCCACGCTCAGCACGATCACCCGGCGCATGTAGGCCGCGGGCCGCGGCCATGGAGATCGATCCCGAGTCGCTCCCGGTCGACCGGCGCTACGCGCTGATGATCGGGGCGATCGTGCCGCGGCCGATCGCGGTGGTGGGCACGTGCGACGCCCACGGGCGGCCGAACCTCGCGCCCTTCAGCTTCTTCACCGGGGTGGGCAGCGAGCCGATGGGCCTGGTGGTGAGCGTCGCCAACCCGCCGGGCGGTGCCGGCGAGAAGGACACGCTGCGCAACGCGAAGCCCGAGGCCGAGGGCGGCACCGGCATGTTCACGGTGAGCGTCGCGACGGAATCGAACGTCGCCCGCGTGGTGGCCTGTGCCGAGGCGCTCGCCCACGGCGAGAGCGAGTTCGAGCTCGCCGGGCTGACCCCGGTGCCGGGCCGGCGCGTCCGCGCGCCCCGGCCGGCCGAGAGCCCGGTCACCTTCGAGTGCGTCACGCAGCAGGTGGTGCGCATGGCCCCCGGCGTGCCGGGGGCGAGCAACCTCCTGGTGGGGCGCGTGGTGTTCATCCACGTGCGCGACGACCTCGTCGACGACCGGATGCGCATCGACCCCGCGCGGCTGGCGGCGGTCGGGCGCATGGGCGGCATGGACTACTGCACCACGCGCGAGCGCGCGTCGATCCCCTCGGGCCGCGCCGCGCTGGCGCACGACGTGCGCTGGTCGCGCGCGGACTGACCGTCAGCGTCGGTCGCCGCGCGCATCCGGGGCGCGGGACGCGCCGCCGCCGGCGAGCTCGTCGAGCATGCCGTCGACCGCGCGCTCGAGGTGGTCGAACATCGCGACGAACGCCTCGGGGCCGTGCTCGTACGGGTCGGCGACGTCGTCGGGGCCGGCGTCCGGGCGGAAGCTCGACATCGCGCGCAGGCGGTCGCCCGGCGCACCGCGGCGCTCGAGGCCCGCGCGGTTCTGCGCGTCCATGTAGACGATCACGTGGTGGTGGTCGAAGTCGCGCTCGGCCAGCTGGCGCGCGATGCTCGGCAGCTGGATGCCGCGGCGCGCGGCTTCCGCCAGGGTGCGCGGGTCGGGGAGTTCGCCCGCATGCCAGCCGCCGAGGCCCGCGCTGTCGACTTCGAAGCGGTCGAGCACGCCGCGCTCGCGCGCGCGGTGGATAAAGATGCCCTCGGCGGCGGGGCTTCGGCAGATGTTGCCGAGGCACAGGAAGAGGACGCGGGTCGGGGAGCCGTCCGGGCGCATGGAGGGGGAAAGTACGGCGAAGGGCATGCGCGTCGTTGCATTCGCGCGGCACGACCCTACACTTGGGAAAACGGTGACAGGGGTTCCTGGCACCACTTTCGGTCTTTCTCAACTTGGGGCCGTACCGGCATCGACCGGACAGGCAACGCACGGCGTGGCGCGTCGTGGAGCATGCAGGCCACGTTAATCAGCATGCACACTCACAACTGCCAACACGCAGTACGCTCTCGCCGCCTAATTAGGCAGCGCAGCGAGTCCCCCCACGCCTGACTAAGGGGGCCGCTGACAAACATCAGGCTGGGTCCGACGGGCTGACATGCCGCGGAGGACCGAGAACTCGCATGTCTTGGAACGGAGCGCCCCGCTGCGGGGATACGCCCGGACGACAATCGTTCCGCAGACACACGCGTAGAGGCGCCGTGCGGACTGTTTCGGCACAGGGGTTCGACTCCCCTCGGCTCCACTTTCCATGCAATCGGCGGGGAACCCCACGGGTTCCCCGCCGATTGCGGGCTCCGCCTGCGTATCCGTCCTCGGACGTGCCCGCGGCCCCGATGACCACCCCTTCGGACAGGATCCGCTCCGCCCCGCCCTCGAGCGACGAGGCCTCGGTGCGCGAGTGGGGGGCGATCTACGCCTACATCCGCCAGAGCGGCCGCGGCCCCGAAGAGGCACGGGACCTCACCCAGGGCTTCATCGCCGACGTCCTGCTCGGGCGCGACCTGCGCTCGAAGCTCGACGAACGCCGCGGCGCGTTCCGGACGCTCCTCCTGAGCTCGGTGCGCAACTACCTCGCCGACCGCTACCGCCACGACCATGCCGCGCGGAGGCACCCCTCCGGCGACCGCCGCCACGTCGGCGGGGACGCCATCGAGTCGGGACTCGTCGACCACGCGGGCGTCGACCCCGAGCGCGCCTTCGTGCGGGCCTGGATCTCGCGCCTCGTGCGCGAGGCGGCCGACGCGGTCCGCGGGGAAGCGCTCGCCGGCGGCCGAGAGATGGCATGGGATGCGTTCGAGTCGCGCGTCCTGCGCCCGATGCTCGAGGGCGCCGAGCCGCCGCCCTACGAGCGGATCATGGCGCGGTGGGGGCTCGATGCGCCGGGGGACGTCGCCAACGCCATCGTCTCGATGCGCCGTGCGTTCGCCCGCCGCTTCGCCGCCCTGGTCGGCGACACCGTGGACTCGACCCCCGCATCGGCGCGCGCGGAACTGCGCGCGCTCCTCGGACTGATGGAAGGACGTGCCCCATGACCGGACCCGCGCCGCACCGCCCCGACGCCGACTACGGCGACCGGCCCCTGCGCGACACGCTCGCATGGGTGCTGCACTCGCTCGAGCAGCCCGCCTCCGCCGCCGGCGACTGGATCGCCTACGAGGTGGACCCGGCGCGCGCGACGACCGCCGCCCTGCTCTGCGACCCGGCCACGCCGGTCTCGCGGCTGCGCCGGGCACGCATCCTCTACGCCGCCCTGCGCGCCGACGGCGACACCGCCGGCGAGCGCACGCTCGGCAGCCGGCTCGCGGTCGCCTGCGCGGCCGCCGCCTACCTCTTCCACGGCGAGCGGCTCACGAACCACGACGACGCGGCGCTGCTGGCGTCGTTCCGGAGCACGGCCTCGGACGGGGGGCTCGACCCGAAGGTGCGCGAGATGGTGGACGCGGCCGAGCGCCGCCTCGCCCACGAGATGGGCTGAACCACGCCCGAGCCCGCCCGCGCGCGGACTCAGGACGCCGGGACGGCGGCGGGCGCCGACCCGGGCGACGTGCGGGTCGCCGCCGGCGTCAGCGTGCCGTCGATGCCGGTGGCCGGCATGGCGGACGGGTCGCGCGCCTCGAACTGGTCCCAGCGGATGCGGGCGCCGCCCGCCAGCGTGCCGGTCGCGAATGCTGCGTCGATCAGGGCGATCTCGTACGCCGCGAGCGCGTTCACCTCGCGGGTCTGCGCGTCGCCGAGGCGCGCGGCGGCATCCTGCACCTCGATGCTGGTGCGCAGGCCGACCTCGAACTGCCTCCGCTCGGCCTGGTAGGTGCGCGCGGCGAAGATCGTCGCCAGGCGCGCAGCCAGGATCCGCTGCCAGGCGGTGTCCAGGTTGTCGACCGCGTTCAGCACCTCCTGGCGGATCGACTGGGCGCGCGCGTCCTTGGTGGCCAGGCGCTGCACGCGCTGCAGCACGGCGCGGCGGAACTGGCTCAGCCGCAGCTCGTTGGTGATCGGGATCTCGGCGCGCGCGCCGACCTGGAACTGGTCGTCGTTGCCGAGGTTCGAGAGCGAGTTCCCCAGCCCGTCGCCCTGCCCGGTGAGCTGGTAGTTGAAGTCGAAGCTGAACAGCGGCAGCGCCGCGTTGCGGGTCACCTCGACGTTGGTGGCGTCGACCGCCAGCTGCAGCTCGAGCTCGAGCATCTCCATGCGGTCGCGCACCGCCTGGTCGGCCAGCGCGAACGCGTCGAGCTGCAGCCCGACCGGGTTGGGCTGGGTCGCCGGCACGATGGCGGTGCCGTCGGACATCTGCATGTTCGGGTCGTTGATGATGCGCTTCAGGTCGCGCTGGCGGTTGCGCACCGCCGCGTCCGCCAGGATCACGTTCTCGAGCGTGGTGCCGACGCCGCTCTCGGCGCGCATCAGCTCGACCTCGGGGGCGTCGCCCGCGCTCACGCGCACCTTGGCGCGCGCCAGCTGCAGGAGGGCCAGCTCGTACTGCTGCTTGCGCACCTCGAGCTCGCGCCAGGCGCGGTAGTGGTTCCAGTAGGCCCGGTCGGCGGTGGCCAGGATGCGCAGCGCCTCGAGCTTGGTGCGCGAGTCGACGATCTGGCCCTGCAGCCTGGCCGCGCGGATCGACGCGGTGAACGCGTCGACGCCGGCGTTGCGCAGGAGCGGCTGGCTGATCGAGAAGTTCATGATCGCCTGGTCGGCCGCGGGATCGCCGGGAAGGGTCGCGGCGGAATCGGTGAACTCCGGCGTGAAGCTCAGCGCGCCGCCGGTGGCCAGCGGCACATTGAGTCCCAGCGTGTACTGGTCGTCGAACAGGCCCTCGTTGTTCTGCAGCTGCGTCAGCAGGTTGCTGCCGTTGCGGCGGTACTCGGCGAAGAACGTGGAGTCGAACTTCGCCTCCTCCTGCGTGATCGACGTCTTGGCGATGTCCGGGGCCACCAGCTGGACCCGCAGGTCCAGGTTGTTCGCGAGCGTCAGCGCGCGGATCTCGGCGATGGTCATCGTGCGCGACCGCTCGTAGGCGGTCGAGCGGAAGCCGCCCGCGGTGGCACCCTCGATCGCCTGCTCGAGCGGCACGGGGGGGCCGTACTGCGCCGAGGCGAGGTCGGCGGGCACCAGCTCGCGCAGGGTTTCCTCGGGCACGGTGTAGGGCGTCTGCTGGTCGCGGAAGAGCGACTCCTGGCAGCCGGCGAGCAGCGCCGCCGGCAGCGCGCACCGGAGGAGGATGGAGCGGGCCGCGGCCACCGTCATTCGTGCCTCAGGGCCTCGATCGGGTCGAGGCGCGACGCCTTGATGGCGGGGAACATGCCGAAGGCCACGCCGACGCCGGCGCTGAACACCAGCGACACCGCCACCGCCCAGAGGGGCACGTCTGCCTGCTCGAGGTTCGCGCCGGGGATGAAGGTCAGGCCGAGCGCGAGGGCCTTGCCGACCACCAGGCCGATCATGCCGCCGAGCACCGTGAGCGTCACCGCCTCGAGCAGGAACTGCAGCAGGATGGCCGTGGAGGTGGCGCCGACCGCCTTGCGCAGCCCGATCTCGCGGGTTCGCTCGCTCACCGACACCAGCATGATGTTCATGATGCCGATGCCGCCCACCAGCAGCGAGATGCCCACGATGCCGCCGGCGATCGCGGTCACGCCCGCGGCCAGGCTCTTGAACTGGTTGATGTACTGGTCGATCGCCGCGACGCGGAAGGTGTCCGGGTCGGTCCGGGTGAGGCCGCGCTGGCGGCGCATCACGTACTCGATCTCGGCCTTCGCCTCCTCGGCCACCTCGGGGCTCTTCGCGAGGGCGACGAACTGCATGAAGTACCAGCCGGTGAGCATCTTCTCCGCCACGCTGAAGGGGACGAACACCTCCGCCTGGCTGGAGTTCATGCCCATCATGCGGGCCTGCAGCGTCTCGACGACGCCGATCACCAGGAAGCGGCGCCCGCCGAGCAGCACGTGCTCGCCGACCCGCCGTTGCCGTCGCGGTCGAGCTTCAGCTCCTCGACCGCCGCCTCGTTGACCAGGGCCACCTGCCGCGCCGTCTCGGTGTCGATCTGGCTGAAGGGGCGCCCGCGCAGCACCTTGCGGCCGACCGCGTCGTGCCAGGCCGGCCAGATGCCGCTCACGGTCATGGCCTCGATGAGCTCGGTGTCGCTCTCGACGCTCATCGACACGTCGACGATCGGCGACACGCCCTTGAGCGACGGGCACTGCTCCATGATCGCCCGCGCCTCCTCGATGCTGAGGCGGCACTTCTCCCACGGGATCTTCGAGCGCGGCACGTTGTCGGGGCGGTTCGGGAACACGTAGAGGCGCGCCGCGCCGACGCTCTCGAACTCCGTGAGCACCTTGGTCTTGAGGCCGGTCAGCGCGGCGATCACCGCGGTGACGCTGGCCACGCCGACGATGATGCCGAGCGCGGTCAGGAACGAGCGCGTCTTGTTCGCCCAGATCTGGCTGAGCGCCATGCCG
>JBEITQ010000086.1:0-7725 GCA_040374835.1 Phycisphaeraceae bacterium
CCGGCCCGAACGCCGCGCAGGGCGGCGTGTCGACGCCGCTTGCCGGGCCCGGAAGCCCGGGCGCGCCGCAGGCCCCGGCGGCGCAGCCGCCCGCGCCGAAGCCCGCCGCGCCCGCGCGTGTCGACGTCACCGAGGACGGCCGGTTCTCGCTGAGCGCGCAGGGCATCGAGGTGGCGCGCCTCCTCGAGCTCATCTCGATCAAGGCCCGCCAGAACATCGTGGCGAGCGACAAGGTCACCGGCCTCGTCACGGTCAACCTGTACGACGTGCCGCTCGAGGAGGCGCTCAACGCCGTCCTCAACGTGAACGGACTCGCGTGGAAGCGCGAGGGCGACTTCATCTTCGTGCTCACGCAGGCCGAGGTGGACGCGCAGCGCGGCCGAGAGGCGCGCGTGTTCACGCTGCAGGTCCTCTCCGCCGAGGACACCATCGCCTTCATCAAGCCGGTCCTTTCCGAGCAGGGCTCGGCCGTGGCGCTCGGCAAGGTCGAGGCCGGCTTCGAGGCCACCGTCGAGGACGGCGGCGCCGACAGCTTCGCCTTCGCCGCCAAGGTCATGGTGAACGACTACGGCGAGAACGTGGCGCGCGCCGCCAAGCTCATCGAGGAGCTCGACACCCCGCCCAAGCAGGTGCGCGTGGAGGCCACGATCCTCACCGTCGACCTCACCGACGACACGGCCTTCGGCCTGGACATCTCGGTGGTCGGCAACATCGACTTCGCGAACGTGGTCGGCGGCCCCATGGGCGCCTTCGACGCGGTGCGCCGCAACGACCTGACGACGCGGGGCGCCACCCCGACGCCGGTCACGACGCCGACGCCGTCGACCGCCAACGCGGCCTCGCTGTACCCGGTGGCGCAGGGCCAGCCCGACCCGACCGCCAAGATCGGCGTGGTGACGAGCGACGTGGCCATCTTCCTGCAGATGCTCGACGAGGTGACCGACAGCACGGTGCTGGCGCGCCCGACCGTCACGGTGCTGAACCGCCAGCGCGCGCAGGTGCTGATCGGCGAGCGGATCGCCTACCTCTCCACCACGCAGACGCAGACCAGCACCACGCAGGAGGTGAAGTACCTCGACGTCGGCGTGAAGCTGCGCTTCCGCCCCTTCGTGAGCCCGGACGGCATGGTGCGCATCGAGCTCGCGCCGCAGGTGAGCACGGCGAAGACCAAGACCATCAAGGCGGTCGGCGGCGAGGCCACGGTGCCCGACGAGCTGACCCAGGAGCTGCGCACCAACATCCGCGTCAAGAGCGGCCAGACGATCGTCCTCGGCGGGCTCTTCCGCGAGACCTCGATCGTGACCAACCGGCAGATCCCGGGCCTCGGCGACCTGATCCCCGGCGCCTTCAGCGGCGCCTCGGGCCAGATGAAGAAGCAGGAGATCATCTTCCTGATCACGCCGACGGTGATCGAGGACGCGCAGGACTACCGCGAGGGCGAGAAGGCCCTGCAGGTGGCCGAGGCGGCCAAGGTGGGCGCGCGCGCCGGCCTGCTGCCGTTCTCCGAGTCGCACCTCGCGGGCAACTACCAGGTGCAGGCCATGGAGGCGTGGAAGAAGGGCGACCGCTCGACCGCGCTCTACTACGTCGACCAGGCGCTGCGCACGCAGAAGAACTCGCCCTCGATGATCGCCCTGCGCGAGGCGATCCGCACCGACCGCAAGGCCGGCTACGGGCACGAGCTCGACGCGCTCGAGCTGCTCGACCCGCGCCAGCGCGAGCCCCAGAACGGCGTGCCGCTCTCCGACACCTTCAAGTACTCGAAGGGCTGGGTCGGCCCGCCGACGCCGGAGGACCTCGCCAAGGACGTCCCGCCGCCGGTGGACGACGACTACCGCCCGTACGACCCGCTGCCGCTGCCCGACCGGCCCGGCCTTCCGCCGCCCGCCAAGGAGGAGAAGCCATGACGCTCCCCGTGCACGCACGCATCCTCGCCGCCCTCGTCGCCGTGGCCGCGCCGCTCGCCGGCTGCGACGGCACCCTGCGCTCGCAGAAGGTGCGCAACGAGGCGCGCGACCGCTTCGACAAGGCCGGGGCGCAGATCGCCTACGACCAGGCGCGCCAGTCGTTCCACTCGGGCCAGTTCGAAGACGCCCTCGGCCACGTCGACCGCGCGGTCGGCCGGTTCCCGAAGGAGTCCTCGTACCACCTGCTGCGCGGCCGGATCCTGCACGAGATGACCCGCGTCTCCGACGCGCGCGACGCCTTCCGGACCGCCGCGGAGCTCGACCCGTCGAAGGCAGAGCCGCACTACTTCCAGGGCATCATCCACCAGCGCTGGCGCGAGCACGAGGAAGCGCTCGCCTGCTACGCGAAGGCATCCGAGATCGATCCATCGAAGCTGCACTTCGTGGCCGCCGAGATCGAGCTGATGACCGTGATGGGCCGGCACGAGGCGGCCGAGGCGCGCCTGACGTCGGTCGAGCGGCAGTTCGAGTTCAGCCCGGTGGTCGACCGCCTGCGCGCGGACGTGGCCAAGATGCAGGGCGACCACGAGCGCTGCGCCGACCTCCTGGAGCGCGCGATGGTGCGCGAGACGTCCTCGCCCGACCACCTGGAGGAGCTGGCGTTCGCCCGCTACTCGAAGGGCGACTGGGCGGGCTCGCTGTCGGCGCTCGAGGACCCGGCGCTCGCCAAGCGGCTCTCGCGGCCGGACCTCGCGCGCCTGCGCGCGCGCGACCTGATCCTCCTCGGCCGCTCGGCCGAGGCGCGCGACGTGCTGCTCGCCATCCTCTCCGAGCCCGACCCCGAGGGCCGCACCGCGATCCTGCTCGGTCACGCCGCGTGGCGCGTGGGCGACTGGGGCCGCGTCACGGAGTGCGGGAAGACGCTCGTGAAGCGCCAGCCCACGCTGGCCGAGGGCTACATGTTCCTCGGCGCCGCGGCGCACGCGTCGGGACGTCTCGACGAGTCGCTCGCGATGTTCGAGCAGGCCGTGGCGCGCGAGCCCGACCGCGAGGTCGCGCAGCGGCTGCTGGCGGACGTCGGCGCACGCATCGCCGGGCGCACCCCGGCCCCGGCCGAAGCGTCGGCGGGCGCGCTACGCTCTGACGCGCCGTGAGCGGACCCGCCATCAAGGGAACATCGAGGCGCCGACGCTGGATCGCCCGTGCCGCCCTGGGCGCGGGCGTGGCCCTGTCGCTGGTGGGCGCCACGCTCGCCTGGGGATGGTGGGTGCAGCCGGCGGTGCTCGTCCATCCGCTGCGCCAGGTGGGGTACTGGCGGCTCGGGGTCACCCCGTCGAACGCCGTGGTCGGCGGCCACGCATGGCCCTACCTCGAGGCCGGCCCGCCCGACGGACCTCCCATGGTCTTCCTGCACGGCTACGGCACCAGCAAGGACGCCATGATGTCGATGGCCGCGCACTTCGCGCGCCGCGGCTGGCGCACGCTTGCCCCGGACCTTCCCGGCTTCGGTGCGCACGCCTTCCACCGCGGCGACCGACACGACGGCGCCTTCTACGCGCGCGAGGTGGGCCGATTCATGGACGCGGTCGGCGCGCCGCAGGCGGTCGCGGTGGGCACGTCGATGGGCGGCGCGGTGGCGTGCGAGCTGGCGATCTCCGATCCCGGCCGCGTGCGTGGCCTCCTCATGTTGTCCCCGGCGGGCGTCGATCCGCCCGTGCGCAACGCCTTCATGCGCCGCGCCGACGCCGGCGAGAACCCGCTCGACCTCGCCACCGAGGCCGACTTCGACCGCATCACCGCCACCGTCTTCGCGCGCCCGCCCGCGGTGCCGGCGCCGTTCCGGCGCTGGTTCGTCGAGCAGGCGGTGGCCCGCCGCGACGACACGCTGCAGATCGCCGACGCGCTGCGGCCGTTCCTGGTCTCGGGGCTCGACGGCCGCATGGGCGCCGTGCGCGCGCCGACCTTCGTGCTCTACGGCACGGCGGACATGGTCACCGACCCGTCGATGCTCTCGGTGTTCGTGCGCGAGATCCCCGCCGCGCGCACCGCGCTCATTCCCGGGGCGGGGCACGTGGCCTTCTCCGACGACTTCCCCGCCACCATCGGCGCGATGGGCGCGTTCCTGCGCGACGCCGGGCTGGCGCCGCCGCAGGCGGACGGCGTCGCGCAGGCCGCGGGCCTCACTCCTCGGTGACGGTGGCGGCGCGGCTCTGGGCGCCGGCCTCGGGGGCCGGCTGCGTGCGGTCCCACTTGCCGCGCGTGGCAGTGCGCGGGCCGGTGATCCGGTCGAGCCGGCTCACGAGCGCGGCCTGTCCCGCGGGTGCGGGCACCTTGCCGTCGAGGATGTCCCACTCGCTCACGCCCGCGCCGTAGGCGGCGACGTTCGCGTCGTGGTCGATCTTGAAGCCGATGCTGCCGAGGGCGCAGGTGCCGTAGACGCCGCCGGCCACTGCGTACACGTGGACCTGGTCGCGCCTGTCCGCGGGGTCGCTGGTGCGGCCGTAGGCGTCGCCGAAGGTGCCCTGCGCCTGGGCGAGGAAGTAGCTGCCGTCGGCGACGAACTTGTCGATCGCCTCGTCGGTCGAGAAGACGATGACCACGTTGCGGCCCTCGCCGCCCACGGTGACGCCGATCGAGAAGCCCTCGACGCGGATCGCGCACGGGGCCGACCAGCCGGTGTCGAGCCGGCGCATCAGGAGCCCGCGGCCGCCCGCGCCGCCGATCACGAGTCCCGCCTGCGTCTCGTCGAGGATGGCGATGCCGCGCGCCTCTCGGAAGATCTCCGCGTCGACGGGCTGCTTCGAGGCCTGCACGTCGGACAGGTTGCCGATCGACCTCGAGATGCGCTCCGACATGGTCGGGGCGCTGCACCCGGTGGCGACGAGGGCGACGAGGGTGACGGCGGTGCGCGGGTCCATGCGCATGGGGGTGTTCCTCAGCTGGCGGAAGGCGGTCCCGCCGGCCCACCGGGCCGCGGGACCCCGTGGATATCGGCCGGCGGCGGCGCCGGGCGTGAATCCTCGGGCACCTGCCGGGGCATCTGCCGGATCGCCGTGCATTCCGTGGCCCCCGGGGCGATCGCGTGCCGGATGGCGGCGATCAGCGCCCGCGCGTCGACCGGCTTGCAGAGGTAGTCGCGGCAGCCGCTTTCCAGGCAGCGCTCGCGGTCGCCGGTCATGCCCTGGGCGGTCAGGGCGATGATGGGCGCGCAGTCGCCGGAGGCTGCGAGGCGCCGCGCGGCGTCGTAGCCGTCCATCACCGGCATCTGCATGTCCATCAGGATCACGTCGTGGCGGTCGAGGCGCGAGGCGGCGTGCACCTCCTCGACCGCCTTGGCGCCGTTCTCCACCACCGTGACGCGCGCCCCGGCGCGCTCGAGGTGGAAGCGGATCAGCCGCTGGCTGTCGATCCCGTCCTCGGCAAGCAGGACGCGCACCCCCGAGAGCGGCTGCCGGCCGACGCGCGCGGCGGGCGGGGCGGCCTCGGGAACGGGCGCGGCGGCCGCGCCGGAGCGCAGCGTGGCGGGCGGCGTGCCCTCCATGTCGCCGACGTCGATGCGCACGTCGAAGGTGGTGCCGGCGCCGGGCGCGCTGCGCACCGAGATCGTGCCGCCGAGCATGTCGACGCAGCGGTGCGTGATCGCCAGGCCCAGGCCCGTGCCGCCGAAGCGCCGCGTGGTCGAGGTGTCCGCCTGCACGAAGGGCTGGTAGAGGCGCGAGAGCTGCTCGGGCGTCATGCCGATCCCGGTGTCGGCGACCTCGAAGCCGAGCATGCGGCGCTCGCCGGGGTCGCGCCGCACGGTGACCGTCACGGCGCCGTGCTCGGTGAACTTCACGGCGTTCCCGACGAGGTTGATCAGGATCTGGCGCAGCCGCGTCGGGTCGGTGACGATCCCCTCGGGCACGTCGCCCTCGAGCGCGAGCTTGAGCGCGATGCCGCGCCGGCGCGCACGGTCGTCCATCAGGCGCATCACGTCCTGCACCAGGTCCACCGTCCGCACCGGCTGGCGGTCCACCTCCATGTGGCCCGACTCGATCTTCGACAGGTCGAGCATGTCGTTGAGCACCGAGAGCAGGTGGCGCGCGTTGCGGCGGATGGTGTCCACGGCCTCGTCGCGCGTCGGTGCCCCCTGCGCGCCGGCGTTGCCGTCGGCGAGCAGGTCCACGTATCCGAGGATCGCGGTCATCGGCGTGCGGATCTCGTGGCTCATGTTCGCGAGGAACTCGGTCTTGGCGCGGCTGGCGGCGTCGGCCTCGCTGCGCGCGCGCTCGAGCGCGGCCTGCGCGCGGCGCTGCCGCCGGGTCTGCAGCAGGAGCGCCGTGGAGAGGGTGGCGAGCGTCGTCACCGAGCCGATCGTCGCGGTCACCGCGACGCGGGCCTGGTGCAGCGTTCGTTCCGAGGGCGGTTCCACGTCGCCGTCGGCGGCCCCGTTCCACGCCACCGTCGCGCCGGCCACGCCGCGCGCGACGCTCGCGGCGATGCCGACGACGGCGATGCGGGTCGATCCAGGGATCGCAAACGCCACGCAACCCCTCGCTTCCCGGCCGGTGGGCGCCCGCAACGCACGGGGACGCGCCTCCGGCCCAGAGTCCTGCCAAGCAAGAAGATCCGGAACCCCCGCCGGGGGTCAAGGAAGCGGGCCGGGATTCCGGGCGTTTCCTCCCGGTTCAGGGCTGGTTCTGGGAGCCTTGGTCCGTTTGTGCGGCCGCGGGATCGGCCGCAGGCGCCTGGCGCATCCGCCGCAGCGTGTCGGCCCTCCATGCGGGGACCCGGTACTCCCAGCCGGCGGTCCGGGCTGCGAACGCCGACCAGTCGGGCACGTACGGGTCGCCCTCCTGTCCCGGGGGCGCGGCCTTCGGGGCGTCGGGCTTCGGGAACGCCGTGAGCGTGAACCACACGCCCTCGGGCTCCTCGTGGCCGGCAAGCGTCAAGGTGCCGGTCTTCAGGTCGAAGACCGCCGTCCACTTCGGCTCCTTGGCGACGTCGCCGCGCGCGCGGCGCACGGCCTCGAACTCCAGGCGCTCCAGGAACGACGGCAGCCCGAGCTTCGCACTTTCCTGCTGGGCGTCGGTCCAGCGTGCACGCTCGGCTTCGTCGACCTTCGCCTCCCACGGGCGGCGCGCGGCGGCGTCGGCGGCGGGGGCCGCGTCGGTCGGACGCGACAGCACGAGCCCGTCGAACTCGACCGACAGCGTCTCGTCGGATGGAAGCACGAGGAGCGAGCGGTCCATCCAGCCCATCGCGTCGTCGGGGATCTGCACGCGCCCGCGCGCGCGCCAGGTCTGGTCCTGGCCGGGCAGGCGCACGAAGACGGCGTCCGGCGAGAAGCGTTCCTCGCCCACCACCAGCTCTGCCACCGGCTGCGCGCCGGGCGCCTCCGTCGGCAGGAAGCGCACCAGCCGCGCGCGGCCCTCGGCGTCCGGCCACGCGAGCGCCAGCTCCTTGTGGCGCTCGGGCTTGGCGGTCATCTTGTCCTCGATGGCGAGTCCGCCGAGGCTCGCGACCAGTGCACGCACCAGCTCCGTGCGCGCGGGATAGCCGTCGCTCGTGGCGATGGTCCAGCCCACGTCCTTGCGGTTCTCGAGCCGCACGGTGGCGTTGCCGCGGGCGATCTCGATGGACGCGACCTCGCCGGCGCGCTTCTCGAGGTCGGGGAGCACCGCCGAGCCGCGCGCTCGCTCGCCCGCCGGGCCCTGCCCGGAGGCCAGGAACCACGCCGCGGCGACCAGCACGCCGGCGCCGGCCACGACGATGACGGCGTTGGCGCGCTTCATCGCACGGCCTCCCGGCGGCTCGATCGCCCGCGCACCACGTACCA
>JBEITQ010000115.1:0-6524 GCA_040374835.1 Phycisphaeraceae bacterium
CGACGGCGAGGTGTTCATCAAGACCTCGACCGGCAAGGTGCAGCCCGCGGCCACCATGCCGGTGACGCTCGTCATGCTCGAGGCGATCCGCGACGCGTTCATGGCGTCGGGCGTGCGGATCGGCATGAAGCCCGCCGGCGGCATCCGCACCGCGAAGCAGGCGACCGCCTACCTGGTGATGGTGAAGGAGACGCTCGGCGACGCATGGCTCTCGCCCGCGCTCTTCCGCTTCGGCGCGAGCGCCCTCGCCAACGACATCGCGCGGCAGCTGCTGCGCATGCAGGCCGGCGGCTACGCGGCCCACTACGACGTCAGCGAGGCGTGACCGCCTGCTTGCGCGTGGCCCAGAAGGCGCGCAGCATGGAGGCGAACTCGTCCCCGTCCGCGGCCGCGGCGCTCGCCATCTCGGCGTGCAGGTGGCGTGCCTCGTCGACCGAGCCGTCGAGCTCGTTGAGCCATGCCTTCGTGGCGCGGAGCGCGTGCGGCCCCTTCGAGAGGATGTTCGCCACGAGCCGGTCGGTCTCCGCGTCGAGCGCATCCGGCGTCGCCGCGCAGTGCGTCGCCAGGCCGAGCCGCACCGCGTTCGGCCCGTCGACCACGTCGCCGCCGAGGGTGATCGCGCGCGCACGGCCGTGGCCCGCCCCCGCGGTGAGCGCCGGCAGCGACACCGCCGGGCTGACGCCGATCCGGTGGACCGGGTAGCCGATCTGCGCGTCCGGGGCGACGACGACGAAGTCGCACCCGGCGAGCACCGCGCATCCCCCTGCAAGCGCCGCGCCCGGCACCGATGCCACCACCGGGACCGGCAGCTTGCGCAGCGCCTGCACCGTCCGCGACAGCTCGTGCACGAGGTCGGCGATCAGCGCGGGACGGTCCACGCATGCCGCCAGGTCGAATCCCGCGGAGAAGGAGTGGCCTTCCGCGCGGATCACCACCACGTCAGCGCCCTTGGGCAGGCCGTCGGCGCCGAGCAGGCGGTCGTCGCAGGCGACGGCCGCCACGAGCAGTCGCTCGTGGAGCGCCGTGAACATCGCCTCGCCGAGCGGATTCCGCCGGGTCGGGTCGGCCAGGGTGATGTCGAACCGGCGGTCGTTGCAGCTGCTGCGGGCGAGCATGGGCGTGCGCCTCGATGGGAGGTCCGTGAACCTACACCAAACGCATGCCGGGGCGAACCGGACGAGTTCGCGCGCGTACTTCCGGAGCCTGCCGGGTCACCGCATCCGGCAGGCGCGCGGTGCTGGGAGTCCACGCCCGGCCCCGGCGCATGCCGCTGGAAGGTCCAGCGGCATGCTGCCGTTTTCGCGCCGCGAGACCGTGACGCCGGGAGCCCGCGCAGGCGCGCGGATGCTAGAACTCGCGTTCATGGAACCCGGGACGACCCTCGCCCCCACGCTGCTCGCCGCCTCCCCGGTGGCAATCGCGGCGGTCGTCGTCGTGACGGCCCTCGGCATGGTCGCCATCTGGATCGCCGCGGTCTACAACGGGCTGGTCTCGCGGCGCATGCGCGCGCAGAACGGGTTCGCGCAGATCGACGTCCAGCTGCGCCGCCGGCACGACCTGGTGCCGAACCTGGTGGCGACGGTGAAGGGATCGATGGCGCACGAGCGCGAGACGCTCGAGCGCGTCGTCCAGGCCCGGGCGGCGGCGGTGTCCGCGCAGGCCCGGCTGCATGCCTCGCCCGGGGACGTGGCGGCCACCACCGCGCTCGCGGGTGCCGAGGGGGTGCTGCAGTCCGCGCTCGGGCGGCTGGTCATCTTGATGGAGCGCTACCCGGACCTCAAGGCCAACGCGTCCGCACTGCAGCTGCAGGAGGAGCTCGTCAGCACCGAGAACCGCATCGCATTCGCGCGCCAGGCCTACAACGACGCGGTGATGAACCTGAACACGCGCCTCTCGGTCTTCCCCGACCTGATCGTCGCGCAGATGTTCTCGTTCCGCCCGGCGGCGCTCTTCGAGGCGGACGAGGCGTCGCGTGCCCTGCCGGAGGTCGACTTCTCGCGCACCGGCCCGCAGGCGGGGGCGTAGCGGTGGACTTCTTCGATCGACAGGAATCCGCCAGGCGCAACTCGGGGCGGCTCGTCCTGCTCTTCGTCGTGGCGGTGGCGGCGACCATGGCGGCGGTGCACCTGCTGGTCGCCGGCGTCCTGGGCGGCGGCAGGTTCCTCGACCCGAGGCTGATGCTTGCGTCCGTCGGTTCGGTGGCGGCGGTCGTGCTGATCGGAAGCTGGATGAAGATGGCGCAGATGGGCCACGGCGGCGCGGCGGTGGCGGCGGCCCTCGGCGGCCGCCAGATCACCCCCTCGACCGACGATCCCGGGGAGCGCCGCGTCCTGAACGTGGTCGAGGAGATGGCGATCGCCTCCGGCCTGCCGGTACCGCCCGTCTACGTCATGGAGGAGGACGCGATCAACGCCTTCGCCGCCGGAAACACGCCGCGCGACGCGGTGATCGGCGTGACGCGCGGCTGCATCCGCCACCTCACGCGGGACGAGCTGCAGGGCGTCGTCGCGCACGAGTTCAGCCACGTCTTCCACCAGGACATGCGCCTGAACATGCGCCTGGTCGGCTGGCTCGGCGGCATCGTCGCGATCTCGATGATCGGTCGCGTGATGCTGCGGGCCCTGGGGTCGGGCCGGCGATCCCGCGGCAAGAACGACGGCGCCGCGCTCATGGCGGTGCTCGGCCTCGGACTCTTCCTCATCGGAGTCGTCGGCTACTTCTTCGGCCGCATCATCCAGAGTGCCGTGAGCCGCCAGCGCGAGTATCTCGCCGACGCGAGCGCCGTGCAGTACACGCGCAACCCGGACGGCATCGCGGGCGCGCTCGAGAAGATCGGCGCGGGCGCGGGAAGCCGCCTCGATGCGCCGGCGGCGGCCGAGTTCAGCCACTTCCTGTTCGCCGACGGAGTGGCGTCGCTCTTCGCCACCCATCCGCCGCTTGAGGAGCGCATCCGCCGCATCCGCAGCCTGCCGGCAGTCGCGGCGGTCGCGGCGGGCGCGGCACCGGTGCGCTCGCCGGCGCCCGTGACCATGCCGGCATCCGGGTTCGCGGGGCGGGGCGCCCCGCCGCCGGCCGGTGCGCCTGCGTCGGTGGTCTCCGCGGACGCGCTCGCCGAGTCCCGCGCGACCATGGGTTCGCCCACGCCCGCAACGGTGTCGCGCGCGTCGGCCATCCTGGCGTCCGTGCCGGCCCCGGTGCTCGAGGCCGCGCACTCGCCGTTCTCCGCGCGCGCGGTGGTGTTCCGGATGCTGCTGTCCGCCGAACCGGCCGAGCGACGGCGCCAGCTGGCGGCGATCGCGCGCGAGGACCGGGCGCTGTCCGCCGAGGTCGAGTCGCTGGCGCTGCATGGGCCGTTCGCGGCCGCCACGCGGCTTCCGCTGCTCGAGGTGTGCGCGGCATCGCTCGCCCAGCTCTCGCAGGCCCAGTACGGCTCCTTCCGCATCGCGCTCGCCCAGCTCATCGCCGCCGATGGCGAGGTGGACCGGGTCGAGTGGACGGTGCGCATCCTGCTTCGCCACGCGGTCGAGGGGCGCGGTGCGGCACCCGTGCCGGGGCAGCGCGCCACGAACGACGACCTGGGATTGGTGGTCAGCGTCCTCGCGTGGTCGGGGGCGCGCGACGAGGCCGGTGCGCTGCGTGCATGGGCAGCGGCCCGCGCGGTCGAGCCGTCGCTCGGCCCGCGTCCTTCCGCACCGGCGCGCTGCACCCTCGATGCGCTCGACGCGTCCTTGCGTGCGTTCGTGGGCACCGGAACCGGCATGCGCCGGCGCCTGGTCGACGCGGCGGTGGCATGCGTCGGGGCCGACGGCACCACCACGGTGGAGGAGGCGGAGTTGCTGCGCGCAGTCACCGCGTCGATCGGTGCGCCGCTGCCGCCGATGGCGGAATAGCCACGCCCTCCCGCCTCAGGCCGCACGACGCGACAGGCTGAGCCGCGACTGCTGCCACACCTCGATGGCGCGCCGCACCTGCGGGGCCAGGCGATCGATCTCCCAACCCGCGCATGCCTGCGCGACGTCGGGCAGGATGACCCGCTCGATCGGCGGGCCCTCCTCGATGACGTTCCATGCATCGATCGCGCGGAAGGCCGCGATGAGCGATCGGTAGAGCAGTGGCTCGGTGGCGATCGCCGACGGAAACTGGCTGGCCGGCGCCACCACCACGAACGGCAGGGAGAGGTCGCCGGTCGGCAGGACGAGGGCTTCGCCGACGGGCATCTCGCCGTCGAAGTCGAGGCCGATCCGCTCCTGGAGGGCTCGCTGGAGGCGGCGACCGAACCGGCGCGCGAACGCGCCGTCGATGCCCGCATCGAGGTAGCCGAAGCTGTTGGTCGGTGCGATCGCCGCATCCGCGACGCAACCCTCCAGGAGCGGTCGGTCCGAGACGGCGATGCCCCGCAGGTCGCCGAGCATGGTTCGGTAGGTGCACGCCGCTTCGGGGGACCCGACCTGCAGCTCGATGTGGGTGGCGAGTGGCGGCACGACAGCGATGAGGGTCGTTTCCCGCGACGGGGGGTCAAGGCGATCCCGCGGGATTTGCCCCGGGTTCGCCGCCGTCATCGGCCGCCACAGACCGAATATTCCGAACCCTCAGCGCCGCCGGCGCCGCACCGGGGTCGCGGCCGGCGCCGGCTTGGCCTGCGCCGCGCCTGCCCTGGCAGCCGCCGTGCCGCCGGCGGCACGCTGCGCCGCGGTCATCTGCTCGGCGAGCTTTCGGCCCGCGTCCTCGGCTGCCTTGTGCAGGGTGTCTGCGCGTGCGAGCACGGCCGGGAACTGCTCGGCCGGCACCCCCTGCAGGAACGCCGCGGCAAGCGACGCCTCTCGGCTGAACGCCGCGATGCGCAGCTGCCGGTTGACGGTGTCCACGAAGAGGGCCCGCACGCCGAGGTCGGCGGCGAGCTCGATGGCCGCGCGCAGGCGCAGGTCCTCGGGCCCGGCACCGTCGTTCATGAGCTCCGCCACGTAGCGCGAGGCGGCCATGCAGGGGTCGTGGCTCGGATCGGCTTGGCGCCTGGCTACCTCGGCGGCCTGCGCCTTCACGAGCTCGAGGTTGTTGATGTGCACCTTGACGTCGGTGCCGTTGACGTGCATCGTCCGGCTGCCGGCGACCACGAGCGCCGCAGCCATGGCGCGGCCGTCGGCGATCGCCTCGGCCGTGAAGCAGTCGGCCACGGGCGTGCCGTTGATCCCCGGGTGCGTGCCGCGCTCCCACGACACCTTCCGGTCCGCACCCTCGCCCTCGACCTTGAGTCCGGTGAGGCCCAGCTGCCAAAGCGTCCAGAGGATGGCCTGGATGCGCGCGTCCTGCGGAGGCAGCGACTGCGTGGTGAGGCCCTCGTGCGCCAGCATCCCGAGCAGCGCCGGCAGCGGGGCACCGTCGTGCAGGCGTCGGTAGACCTGGCTGGCGAGCCACGAGAACGGCTCGCGTGCCTGCGGCACGAGCGGCACGGCGGAGCCGTTGATGGTGAAGGTCGGGGCAGCGTCGGGGGTCATCGGGCGGAACAGGCTACTTGGCCGGCCTCAGGTCGATCCGGCGGAGGTTGATGAAGGAATCTCCCGCCTTGCGCGTGGCCTTGACGAGGACTTCGCACTTTCCCGCGGGCAGCTCGATGCGCCCGAGCGGGACCGTGGCGAAGTCGCCCCAGCCGGCGCGGCCGGGAAGCTCGACTGCACCGGAGGCCACGGTCCTCCCGTCCACGCGGACCTGCCATTCCCCGGTGCCGCCGCACTCGGCGGAGGCGGCGTAGTCGATGGTGGCGTCGAACCCGCCGGCGGCCGGCACGGCGATCGGCCATGACGCCGTGCTTGCCATGTCGCGCCACCAGCCGAGGTTCGCGAATCGGTCCTCGTACTGGATGCTGCCCGTCACGATGGCGTCCGCGGCCATGCAGGCGATCGAGCCGTCGGCGGCGGGCTTCACGCGGAACGGCTCGACCATGGGCACGCCCGCGATGTCGACGGCGATCACGGTGCAGTCCTCGTCGACGGCAGCGCTGCCGAGGCCTTTCAGCACGATGGCGTTCCCGTCCTGGCGCGCCGCCGGCGTGCGGGTCGGCGCACCGAGGACGCGGACGGCGCCGGCCGGATCGTTCGAGATGCCCTCGAGCCGGATGCTGCCCGAGGCGGGCCATTCGAAGACGTGCAGGTAGAGGGTGGTCGCCTGCCCGCCGCTCCTGAAGGGATGCTTCATCGTCACGCGCCCCCACGGGAACTTCCTGGTGAACGGCGACGCGGTCGTCCCACGGATCGCCTCGCCGTTCACGCGCATCCACTCACCCATGCGCCTGAGCCGCTCGACCGATTCCTCGGGAATGGTGCCGTCGCCCCTCGGCCCGACGTTGAGCAGGAAGTTGCCGCCCTTGGACGCGATGTCGCAGAGCATGCGGATCATCGCCTGCGCGCTCTTCCAGTTCCGGTCGGACGACTTGTACCCCCAGGTGTCGTTCATGGTCATGCACGTCTCCCAGTCCTTGCCGGGCATGCCGTTCGGGGGGATGGTCTGCTCCGGGGTGCCGTAGTCGCCGC
>JBEITQ010000176.1:0-4503 GCA_040374835.1 Phycisphaeraceae bacterium
GCGCGGCATGACGAGGCCGCCGAGCTCCAGTCCCGCTGGGCCGACCTGCAGGTCTTCTTCAATCCGCGCAGCGTGCGCGGCTTCGCGCGCCTCGCCGACGCGCGCGCGCGCGCCGGCGACCCGGACGGCGCCGCCGACGCCGCGCGCCGTGCGCTGGCCGCCGACGATTCCTACGCGCTCGACCCGCTCCGGCAGCTTCCCGCCGCGGAACGCGCGCGCCTGGAGCGGATCGCTACTTCCCCTTCTTCCGCGCCGCGCTGACCGCGTCGATCACCTGCTGCGCGGTGTAGGCCTCGCTCTTCAGCACCTCGGTGCCGTCGGCGGCATAGACCACGAGCAGCGGGATGGTCACGCGCCCCAGCTCCGCGAGCTTCGCGGTGCCCGGCGCGTTCTTTCCCGTGATGTCGGCCTTCAGGAGCGCCACGCCGTCGGCATCCAGCACCGCGGCCACCGCGTCGCTCTCCAGGATCGTCTTCTCGAAGGTCTTGCAGTTGATGCACCACTCGGCGGTGAAGTCGAGCACCGCCACGTCGCCGTCCCGCATGGCCTCGGCCAGCGCCTCGGGCGTGTACTTCCTCCACGGCAGCCGCTCGTAGGTCATGACCGGCGGGATGGCAAGCGACACGCCCGTGATGAAGAGCCCGGCGGCCACGAACGTCACGCGCCCGGCATTGGTCTTCGCCAGCTGCACCGTGCGCACGACGGTCCACACGCCCGCCGCGCCGCCGACGAGCCCGATGACCCACCAGTGCGCCTTGATCGGCTCCTCGAGCAGCCCGTTGATCCGGCACCGACGAAGTACAGCGCCGCGGCCAGGAGCAGGAGCCCCATCACCTGCTTCAGCACGTCGCTCGCCGGCCCGCTCTTCGGGAGCTTCTTCGCCAGCTGCGGGTACGCGCTCAGCACCAGGTACGGCGCGCCCATCCCCAGGCCGATCGTCAGGAACACGGTGATGATCGTGAACGGGCTCTTCGTGGTCACCGCCCATCCGGCGGCCGCGCCCATGAGCGGCGCCGTGCACGGCGTCGACAGCACCGCGGTCATCACGCCGAAGATCGCCGAGCCGAGCATGGTCTCGTTCTTCGTCTCGACCGCGTACACCCACTGCGGCAGGCCCACGGTGAAGAACCCGGCCATGCCCACGGCCATCAGCGCGATGAACGCGCCCACGCCGATCGTGAAGTAGGCGTTCTGGAACAGCTGGTTCGACTGCTCGAACCCCTTCACGAAGCTGAGCATCACCCCGAGCACCGCCCAGAAGCCCATCACGCCCGCGGTCATCGCCACGCCCAGCATGAACGTGCGCGTGCGGTCGCCGCCCGCCGCGCCGGCGAGGCCCATGACCTTGAGCGGCACCACCGGCAGCACGCAGGGGGTGAAGTTCAGGATGCCGCCGCCGACGAAGGCGAGCAGCAGCATGACGGGGAAGAACGTCCCCGACTCCGGGTCGAGCGTGAAGTCCCACCCGAAGAGCGGCACGTTGATCGGCGCGGCGCGCGTCGTTGCGCCGGCGCCCCCGCCCGCCGCCGCCAGGGCGCTCGGGTCGAACCCGCCGAAGATCGCCGCATCGGGCGCCGACTCCGGCGCGTCCGCGCGCACCTCGAAGGTCGCCGTCACGGGGATGGTGGACGGCGCCAGGCACGTGTCGGTGCACGCCTGCACCGTGACCTCGAGCTCGACGGTCACCGAGCCCGCGGCATCGGCCGGCACCGAGACCGGCACGTACGCGATCGCCTTGCCTTCGTAGACCGCGAAGTTCTGCGGCCCGTCGCCGACGTCGAACTCCACGCCGTGCGGCGCGGGCCACTGGATGGCGCCGAGGGCGAGCATCCCCGCGGAGGCGGACCCCTCCTTGGCTGCGATCGCGGTGTAGATCGCCGAATCGAAGGTGACCATGCCCTTGGGCAGCGCCTGCGCCTGCGACTCGGACGTCCAGACGTGCCACTCCGGCGCGATCTCCATCACCACCGCCAACGGGAACCGGTCGCCCGGCCGCGCCGCGGTGCGCGCGGGCACCGCCTTGACCGATACCTTCGAGTCCGAACCCATCTGCGCGCGGGCTTCCGTCGGGAACGCCACCCCCATCAGCCACGCCAGGGCCACGGCAAGCGCCATGCGCAGGGGTCGGGTCGGCGGCGTGTGGCAGGGCGTCTTCATGGGTTCCCGGCAAGGGTAACGGCCTCGCCCGCGCGGCGTTGCCCGCGCCGCCCGGCAATCGCGGGGGATGCGTTTTCGCCGGGTTTCTGCTACAATCCCGCGTCCCCCCGGACGGTCCGGGGGATTCCGTCCTGGTCCCGAGTCCCTTGGTGGACCCGGGGCCGCCGCTTCGAACCGCCGACCATGATCGTCCTTTCGTCGATCCCCGGCATCCTCGTCCCGCGATGACGCGCACGCGCGCCATCGCCGGTCCGACGGTCGTCGGCGCCACGTGCGCCGCCGAAGGTTCCCGAAGCGGTGCCTGCCCGGCCCTCCCGGAGGTCGCCCGCATGGGTTGACCGTCCTGGAGGACTCCTCCGGCCGGCTGGACGGGCCATGCGCACGCTGCGCGTGGCCCGCGTCCGTTTTGGGGCCTGCGTCCCCCGTCACCACATCCCGCACGACAGCACCGACAACCCGGAGCACCACCTGCCATGAACCGCGAGACCCTCCAGATCCTCGACTCCATCGCCCGCGAGCGCAACATCGACCGAGAGCTCCTCATCCAGGACCTCGAGCAGGCGATGGTCAGCGCGGCGCGCAAGCACTTCAACTCCCTCGACACCGAGGAGTTCGGGTGCCAGATCGACCGCCTCACCGGCGCGATCTCGCTGTGGCGCGAGGACGAGGACACCGGCGAGAAGCACGCGGTCGACCTGAAGGCCATGGGCCGCATCCCGGCGCAGACGGCCAAGCAGGTGATGATCCAGAAGTTCCGCGAGGACGAGCGCAACGCGCTGCTCGAGGAGTTCGGCAAGCGCCAGGGCGAGCTGGTCACCGGCACCGCCGCGCGCTACGAGGGCGGCGCCCTCATCGTGCAGATCGACCGCACCGAGGGCTTCATGCCCCGCAGCGAGCAGATCCCCGGCGAGCAGTTCCAGCCCGGCGACCGCGTGCGCTGCCTGATCCTCGACGTGCGCGACTCGATCAACCAGGTGAAGGTCGTCCTCAGCCGCGCGCACCCGGACTTCATCCGCAAGCTCTTCGAGGCCGAGGTGCCCGAGGTGGCCGAGCGCGTCATCGAGATCAAGGCGATGAGCCGCGAGCCCGGCTTCCGCACCAAGCTCGCCGTCTCCAGCGTCGACAGCAAGGTCGACCCGGTCGGCGCGTGCGTCGGCGTGCGCGGCAGCCGCATCCGCAACATCGTCGACGAGCTCGGCGGCGAGAAGATCGACATCGTCCGCTGGAACGAGTCCAGCCAGGTGCTCATCGCCAACGCGCTCAAGCCCGCGGAGGTCGAGGAGGTCAGCCTGTGCCTGGAGCTCGGCCGCGGCACCATCATCGTCCGCGAGGACCAGCTGTCGCTGGCCATCGGCCGGCGCGGCCAGAACGTGCGCCTCGCGGCGCGCCTGACCGGCTGGGACATCGACATCCTCACCCCGGCCGAGTTCGACAAGGGACTCGCCGCCATCGAGGAGACGCTGCGCCCCATCGAGGGCTTCACCGACGAGATGTTCGACCGCATGGGCGCCCTGGGCCTGATCAGCGTGTTCGACATCGAGGAAGTGGGCGTCCCCATGCTCACCGCCGAGATCGGGATGGCCGAGGAGCTCGCCGAGCGCGTCGTCGAGGCGTGCTCCGCCAAGGGCAAGGTCATCGCCGAGGAGCAGCGCATCGCCGCGGAGGCCGAGGCCGTCCGCAAGGCCGAGGAGGCCCAGGCGGCCGACATCCTGCTCGGCGGAGGCAGCATCCGCGACACCGCGGTCGAGACCGATTCCGGCGCCGAGAGCGCCGCGGACTCGATCCTCGGGGGCGGCACGGGTTCGTGATCGGTTGAAGGCTGGGTCGGAGACCGCCGCCGGGCGTTCCGGCGGCGCGCACGAAGCAAGGAGCATCGCGTGTCGAAGCAAGCGCAGAAGGTCCGAATCTCGCAGCTGGCCAAGGACCTCGGGGTCGATTGGAAGCTGATCAAGGCCAAGTGCGAGAGCGAGGGGATCGACCAGGCCAAGACCGCGTCGAGCACCGTCTCGATCGGCCTCGCGGAGACGATCCGCGAATGGTTCGGCACCGGCGGCACCGCCACCGCCATCGAGACCGCGCCCAAGATCGAGGTGCCTGCCGAGGCCCCGGCCGCGAAGCGCCCCGTGCGCAAGAAGAAGGCCGAGGCCGGCGCCGAGGGCGAGGCCCCCGCGCCTGCCGCCGTCGAGGCTGCCGCTCCCGCCGCTCCTTCCGCTCCCGCCGCGCCGGCGCCCGCGCCCGTCGCCACGCCCGCCCCCGCTCCGGTTGCCGCACCCGTTGCGCCGAAGCCCGTCGTGCCGGCGCCCGCGCCCGTCGTCGTCGCCGAGCCCGTGCCCACCGATGCCGAGC
>JBEITQ010000076.1:0-8386 GCA_040374835.1 Phycisphaeraceae bacterium
GGTGCGCGAGTCGCTCGCGGCGTGGAAGCGCCTGGCGCCCGACTACATGGCGCTCGAGCGCCGCATGCGTGCCGGGACCCTCGCCGGGATCGCCCGCACCATCGTGCGCATGAAGGCCGAGGATGCGAAGCCGAGCGCCGAGCGCCTGCCGGAATTCGCCGACGCGAACCGGCAGAGCCTCGAGGCACGGCTGTACTCGCCCGCTCCCATCTACCCGCAGCTCGAGATCGAGCGCATGGCTTCGATGCTCTCGGGCCTTGCCGAGGAGCGCGGGCTCGATGACCCGCTCGTGGCGCGGCTCCTCGCCGGCAAGAGCCCGCGCGCGCGTGCCACCGAGCTCGTCCGCGGCACGAAGCTCGCCGACGTCGCCGCTCGCCGCAACCCCGATCCCGCGGACCCGATGATCGCCTTCATGGCGTCGATCGACGCGGACGCGCGCGCCGCGCGCAAGGCCTGGGAGGACGAGGTCGACGCGCCGCAGGAGCTCGGCTACGGGAAGATCGCCGCCGCGCGATTCGCGGCCTTCGGCGACTCCGTCTACCCCGACGCCACGTTCACCCTCCGCATGAGCTACGGCACGGTGAAGGGCTGGACGGCGCCCGACGGCACCGAGGTTCCCGCGTTCACCACCATCGCGGGCACGTTCGACCGCGCCAAGGCCCGGGCAGGCGACCCCGCCTTCGAGCTCCCGCCCTCGTGGATCGCCGCGCAGGGGAAGCTCCGCGGCGACGTTCCCTTCAACTTCGTGTCGACCAACGACATCATCGGAGGCAACTCCGGGTCGCCGATCGTCGACGCCGACGGCGAGGTCGTCGGCCTGATCTTCGACGGGAACCTCGACAGCCTCGCGGGCGACGTGGTCTACGACATGTCGCGCAACCGCGCGACGTCCGTCGATGCGCGCGCCATCATCGAGTCGATGCGCTCGGTGTACGGGGCGACGGCGCTGGCCGAGGAGATCGCCGGCACGAATGCCCGCAAGTGACCAGGGGATCCTTCCGACCATGCTGAACCACGTGCTCCGCGCGCTGCTCGCGCCCGTCGTCGCGGCCTCGTTCCTTGTCGCGTCGCCGAGGGTCTCCGCCCAGGACGATGCTCCGGCCGAGTCGCCCGCCGAGGAGGTGATGCAGATCCCCGACGACGAGGCCGTCGCCCGGGGCAGCGACACCCCGCGCAACGCCGCCTTCACGTTCATCGTCCTGAGCCGCGACGGGGACTGGCACGACGCCTCCGACATGCTGGAGAAGCCGGCC
Organism: Phycisphaeraceae bacterium; assembly: GCA_040374835.1. Taxonomy (GTDB): domain Bacteria; phylum Planctomycetota; class Phycisphaerae; order Phycisphaerales; family SM1A02; genus UBA966. The sequence goes on from JBEITQ010000076.1 coordinate 1,254, forward strand.
GCGGGGTGGCCCGAGGGCGCGGACGCGCGGCGGATCGCCCGCGCGCTGAAGAGCATCCTCGACCACCGGCTGTGGCTCGACTTCCCGAGCCTGCCGGGCGCCTCCGCCAATGCCCCGGGCTCCTCCGGCCGGGTCAACATCGGCGTCATCGACACTCCCGAGGCGCTGCTCGAGGTCGAGATGGTGCGCATCGACGACCGGTGGATCTTCGCCGCCTCCACCGTCGAGGGCGTTCCGCCGATGGCGCACGCGATCGGCGTCTGGTGGGTGTCGGCGCTTCCCGAGTTCCTCGTCGACGTCCGCATCGCCGAGATCGAGCTCTGGCAGTGGGCCGGCCTGCTGGCCATCGCGGTCGCCGGCCTGCTGGTGGGGTGGGGCCTGACCTGGCTCCTCCGGCATGGCATGCTCCGCATGCTCGGTCCCGCGGTGCAGCCCCTCATCACGGTGCTGACGCCGCTCATCTTCCTGCTGAGCGTGCTGTGCATGCGCCTGGCCCAGCCGCTCCTGGTCCTCAGCGCGCCGGCCCGCGAGAACCTCTCGCTCGGATCGCGCGCCGCGATGGTCTTCGTGATTGCCTGGCTCGTCGTCCGCTGGCTTCGCGTGATCGCCGTGGCGGTGGAGGGACAGATGGTCCGCCGCGGGATCGCCGACGGGGCGGCGATCGTCCGCATGGGGCGGGGCGCGGCGATCGCCGTCACGTGGCTCCTCGGCGTGGCGGCGGCGCTGCAGATCTTCGGGCTCGACCTCTCGACCGTGATCGCCGGGCTGGGCATCGGCACCGCGGCGATCGCGCTGGCATCGCAGCAGACGCTCGCCAACCTCTTCGGGGGAGCGTCCGTGGTGGCCGACCAGGTGCTGAACCTCGGCGACACCTGCATGTTCGACGGCAAGGTGGTCACGGTCGAGCGCATCGGCGTCCGCTCGACGCAGCTGCGTACCGCCGACCGGACGCTCCTCGTGGTGGCCAACGGCGACCTTGCCCAGGCCAGGATCGAGAAGCTGAGCGCCCGTGACGGGTTCCGGCACGTCGCCACCGTCGGCGTGCGCTACGAGACGCCCCCGGACACCGTGCTGGCGATCGTCGCCGACATCGAACGCCGGCTCCGCGAGGACCCGTTGGTGGACCCGAAGTCGGCCATGGCCCACTTCACGGGCTTCGGCGAGAGCGCGCTCACCATCGAGTACCGCGCGACGTTCCGCACGCTCGACATGCCCACCTACCGCGCGGCGGTGCAGCGGATCAACGTCGACCTCATGCGCATCGTCGCGCGGCACGGCTCGGGGTTCGCTTTCCCCTCGCGCACCGTCTACATGGCGCAGGATGCCGGCCGGGCGCCGCGGGCCGAACGCTGAGCCCGCCCGCTCGAGGAGGCCGCCTCAGCGCCCTCGCTCCGCGCCGGCCTCCGCCTCGCGCACCAGGCCGCGCAGCATGCCGCTGAACACGATGCCGTGGAGCGGCAGCACGGCGTACCAATAGGCGATGCCCAGCAGCCCGTGCGGCCGGAAGCGTGCGGTCATCACGAGCGCGGTTCCCGGGGCGCCCGAGGGGCGGGGCGACAGGTCGAAGCGCAGCGTGGCCACGCCGGGCAGCTTCATCTCGGCGCGCAGCTCCAGCCGGTGCGGGGCCTCGATCTCGGTGACGCGCCAGAAGTCGAGCGCATCGCCCAGGCGGAGCGCGCCGGCGCTGCGCCGGCCGCGTCGCAGTCCCGGGCCGCCCGCGAGCCGGTCCATGACGCCGCGGATCCTCCACAGCCAGTCCGCCGCGTAGTAGCCCTTGCGCCCGCCGAGCGAGCACACCGACGCCCACACGGCGTCGATCGACGCCGTCGTCTCCGTCTGCCGGCGGTCGGTGAAGACCGTGCCGCCGGCCCAGGTCGGGTCGCCGGGCATCACGCCCGCATCGGACCAGGCCGTCTCGACGTCGCCCGCCTTCGCCTTGGCGAGGGCGGCGTCCATCGCCTCGCGGATGGTCAGGCAGGCGTGCGGCATCAGCCGCTGGGTCTCGTCGCCGCGGCAGGTGACGCGGTTTCGGAGTCCCTCGGCGAGCGGACGGGCGATGCTCGAGTCGAGCGGCGTGACCACGTGGATCCACAGGGAACTGAGGCGCGGCGTGAGCACGGGCACGGGAATCACCAGCCGCCGGCGCAGGTGCAGCGCGGCCGCCATGTCGCGCATGATGTCGGCATACGACTTCACCTCCGGGCCGCCGATGTCGAGCGTCTTGCCCGCCGTTTCCGGCGTCTCGAGCGACGTGATCAGGTAGTGCAGCACGTCGCGCACGGCGATCGGCTGCGACTCGGTGCTCACCCAGCGAGGCGTGATCATGATCGGCAGCCGTTCCACCAGGTAGCGCAGGATCTCGAACGAGGCCGATCCCGAGCCGATGATCATCGCCGCGCGCAGCACGGTGACCGGAACGCCCGAGGCGCGCAGCGCGCCCTCGACCTCGCGCCGCGAGGCCAGGTGCTGGCTCAGCCCCTCGCCGGTCTCGCCCAGGCCGCCGAGGTAGATGATGCGGCCGACGCCCGCCGCGGCGGCCGCGCGCCCGAACGCCTCCGCGAGCGCTCGGTCGCGGCTTCGGTAGTCCGGCGTGGACGCCTCCATCGAGTGCACGAGGTAGTAGGCCGCGGTGCATCCCTCCATGGCACGCGCGAGCGCCGCCGGGTCGCCGGCATCGCCCGTGACGATCTCCACCTTGGGGCTCCGTGCCCACGGCCGCGCCCGCAGCTTCGCGGCGCTGCGCACCAGGCACCGGACCCGGTACCCGCGCTCCACCAGCCGGGGCGCCAGCCGGCCGCCGATGTAGCCCGTCGAGCCCGTGACGAGGATGACGGGGGATTCCGGGCTGGTGCTCATGTCGCGGCCCGGCTGCCCGTGCGGGCATGGGCCGTCGCCACGATACTCCGCACGCCGATCGCCCCTAGATTTCTCCCGGATGTCGCTCCCCGAGGCATCTTCCTACGCCGGCGCGCGCATCGCGCTCCTCACCCAGCACGCGAAGGAGCGCGTGCTCGGGCCCGCGTTCGAGTCGCTCCTCGGCGCGCGGCTCGAGGTGGTCGGCGGATTCGACACCGACACCCTCGGCACGTTCACGCGCGAGATCCCGCGGCCGGGCACGCAGGTCGAGGCGGCGCGCCGCAAGGCGGAGGTCGCGATCGAGCGTTCCGGGGCGTCCATCGGGCTGGGAAGCGAGGGTTCCTTCGGCGGCGGCCCGTTCGGCTTCGGCGGCTGGAACGTGGAGATCGTCGTGCTCATCGACCGCGACGGCGGGATCGAGGTGACCGGCAGCGCCCACGGGCCCGGTCGTCACGTCCATGGCGAGGTCCGCTCGATCGCCGAGCTCGAGGCGCTGGCCGGGCAGGCCGGGTTCCCGGAGCATGGGCTCGTGCTGCGTCCGGACGGCCCCGATGACCCGCGGGTGCGCAAGGGATTCGCCTCGCCGGCGGAGCTCCGCGCGGCGTTCGAGGAAGCGCGTCGCGCATCGGCGCGCGGCATCGTCCACGTCGAGAACGACCTGCGGGCGCACCTCAACCCGACGCGCATGCAGGTCATCGGTCAGGGGGCTCGCGCGACCCGGAAGCCCGTCCGTCCCCAGTCCAGGGAGTTGATTTCGTAGCGCAGCGACGCACGGCAGAACTTCGGTGCGTCGAAGGCGAAGAAGCTGCCTCGCGCGACTTTCGAGGTGCCGCTGGCGGGCCCGGTGGGGTTGACGCTCGCCTGGCGCGTGTAGTCGGCGAACCAGTCGTTCACCCACTCCCAGGCATTGCCGATCATGTCGTGGAAGCCCAGCGCGTTTGCCGCCTTCTTCCCGACCGGGTTGCTGGTCCCCTTCGCGTTGCCCGGGTGCCAGGCGATGTCGTCGAGCTTGCCGTACGTCGGGCCGGTCGTTCCGGCGCGGCAGGCGAATTCCCACTCGGCCTCGGTCGGCAGGCGCATGCCGGCCTTGCGGCAGAACTCGGCGCAGGCGTTCCAGCTGCTCAGGGCCGGAAGGTCGGGACGCGTGTCCGCGGCCTCGTCGTCGTCGCCGATCGCCGTCGCGGTCATGACCACCGTGCCGTCGGCGCCGGTGGTGGTGGTCACGGTCGAGCGCACGGGGTTCCCCTGCTGGTCGACGAACTCCGCGCGGCCCTGGATCACGATGCCGGCCGGGGCGTCGCCGTCAACGCCCCGGGCCACCGGCCTGGGGTCGCCCAGCAGGTTCTTCCACTGGGCCTGGGTGACCTCGTAGCGGCCGAGGTAGTAGGGGTCGGTCAGCGTGACGGCGTGGGCAGGCACCTCGTTCGAGTACGCATTCCCGTCGTCGGGGCTTCGCCCCATCCGGAACTGGCCCGGCGGCACCAGCAGCATCTCGATCCCCGTCGCCTTGTCCCGCACGCGCCAGGGCAGGCCGGTCCTGGCGATCGCGTCGCGCAGCGTCGGGTCGGTGACCACGGCTGGGTCGGCATCGCGCTCGAGCACCTCGCACCAGCTGAGCGGGACGCGCACGGGGATCGCCGGTGCCTCTGCGGGCGTGGTTGCGGCGGCGGCCGGCGTTGGCGCGGCCGCGCGTGCCTCGACGATCACCGGCACGACGACGGCCTCGGCCGCGGGCCGGGCGGCCGACTTCGGCGTGGCCGCCGGCGTCGCCGTGGATGGCGCCGGAAGCGGCCCGTCGAGGGTCGCCGGGGCGGGGGAGTTCTTCATGAACATCCCGTACCACACGCGGTCGAGGTCGCCGATGCGGCTGCGCAGCTTGTTGCGCAGCCTCTCGCGCTTGGTGGTCCCCGGGTCGCCCATCATGAGCATGCCGGTCCGGCTCACCGGAATCACGTCGTCGGCCACTCGGAGGCCGAACTCGTAGAGCGCCTCCGCACCCGCGTCGTCCAGGGCGTCTCCCTTGGCAAGCAGGTCCGACAGCACGTAGACGGCGTTGAACATCGACTCGGCGCCCGACGTGAGTTCCTCCACGTCCGGCTCGCGGTATGCCTGCCGCGAGAGCGGGCGGCCTTCCATGGACTGCGGGACGATGACGCGGTCGACCACGTGCACCACGTTCCCGCCGACCTGGATGTCGCCGGCGACGATCCGCGCCTTGAACGGCTCCTCCGCCGCACGGTCGCGCTGCTGCCGAAGCGTGTAGACGAAGACCATGCCGTTGCACAGGATGTCGATGACGAACCGACCGCGCTCGCGGGAGATCATCGTCGGGCCTCGCTGGCGGTCGTTGAAGTCGTAGCTCCAGGCCTGCAGCTCCGGAAGGGCGTGCCAGTCGAGCAGGGCACGCAGTTCCTCGCGGTTCCTCGGGTCAAGCAGCGCGGCCCGCTCGGCGTCGGGCAGGCGGGCGAACGCATCGTTCGTGGGCACGAAGACCGTCCAGTTGCCGTCGGGCTCCGCCTTCGCCCAGTCCTGGTCGGCGCCGCTTGCCTCCACGGCGGCGACGAAGGTGGAGAATCGCCCGTCCGGCACGGAACGCAGCGCGGCGAGCAGGCCGGTCGGGGTGCCCTCCTTCATCGCCATCGCCATGGCGTCCGCGGAGCGCTGCGGCTTCGGCAGCACGACGCGGTCGATCACGTGGATCACGCCGTTGCTGCACGCGACGTCGGGGCGAACCACTTGCGCGGCACCGAAGCGGAAGCCGCGCCGATCGGCGGCGATGGACTCGCGGTCGCCGGCGATCGTGCGCGCGATCTGCGGCATGTCGATGTTGCCGACCTCGTAGGACATCAGCCGCCCCGGCACCACGTGGTGGCCGAGGATCTCCTGCAGCTTCGCCTTGTTCTCCGGGAGGAGCAGCGACTCCAGCGTGCCGGCGGGCAGGGCGGCGAACGCCTCGTCGGTGGGCGCGAACACGGTGAATGGCCCGGGGCCCTTCAGGGCGTCGGCGAGACCGGCGGCCTCGACGGCGGCGACGAGGGTCTTGAAGTTCGCCTTGGCGGCGGTCTCGACGAGGTCGTCCGCGGCGGCTGCTCGGGAGAGGAGGGCGGCCGAGGCGGCCACGGCGAGGGTCCACAGGCGGGGCGTCATGGTGCAAGGGTTTCGCCGGACCTCGGGGTCCGGATTCTCCGGGAGATTCGCGGGGTCCCGCTGGTTGCTGGGCCTAGACTCGCCCGGAACGGGCATTCGGGCGGCCAGACGCAAGTTGGCGGCCTGTCAAGCGTTGCGCCCGGGTCAATCCCCATGCGACTCCCCGCCCTCATCCTCGCCCTCGCGTGCTCGGCAGACGCGTCCGCCCAGTGGACGACGCCCCCGGTCAGCGGGCCTGGTCTCTCGTACCGCACCTTCTACAGCCCGACCGCCCAAGCCACGGTCAGCTACCACGTGTCGCTGCCTGCGACCTACGACGCGAACCCCTCCGCGCGCTTTCCCGTCATCTACTGGCTGCATGGTTCGGGCAGCCCGACCGCGGGCATCGCCTCCGTGAACGGCTGGTTCCGGAACGCCACGGCGCAGGGCCTGATCCCGCCGGTCATCGTGGTGTTCCCGAACGGCATGGGCTCGAGCATGTGGTGCGACTCCAAGGACGGCACCGTGCCCATGGAGTCGGTCGTGATCGACGACCTCATCCCGCGCGTGGATGCCTCGTTCCGGACGATCGCCTCCCGTCGCGGCCGGGTGCTCGAGGGCTTCAGCATGGGCGGGGCCGGCTCCGGCCGGCTCGGGCTGCGCCGCCCCGATCTCTTCGCGGGGATCTCGATGCTCGGTGCGGGTCCGATGCAGCTTGACTTCATGGACGCCCCGAAGGGCACCGGCGTGCCGCCGCGCCAGCGCGCCGCGCTCTACGAGATGGTGTGGGGCAGCGACCCCGCCTACTACCTCGCGCAGCACCCATGGACCATCGCCGCGCAGCGCGCGTCGGTGCACCAGGCCCTCTGCACCCAGATCCGCATCGGGGTCGGCGAGGAAGACACCATGATGCCGCCGAACGTCGAATTCCACGGGCACCTCGTGTCGCTGGGCGTCCCGCACGAGATCACCGTGATTCCCGGCGTCGCACACGAGCCGATGCTCACGCTGCAGGGCCTCGCCCAGGGCGGCTGGGACTTCTACAACGACGCGTTCTCCACGCCGTGCCGCGAGGCGGCGGACGTGGACTGCAGCGGCACGGTCGACGGCACCGACCTTGGCAAGTTGCTCGCACAGTGGGGCCCGGGCCA
>JBEITQ010000001.1:0-31555 GCA_040374835.1 Phycisphaeraceae bacterium
CCACCCGAGGATGAGGAGCCGCTGCACCGGTCGCGAGGTCATCGCCGCATCGTACGGATCGGCCTCGTCCCGGCGGAACCGTCGGTCACCGACGACGACGGCGACCGAGCACGGCCGCGCCTGCCATGACCGTCAGCGCTCCTGGGCCGGGCACCACGGTGATGGCCGCACCGGCGGTGGCCTGGTAGGACAGCTCGAGCAGCCGGAACTGACCGGGTGTCGCGCCGATGAAGATCCGGCCGTACCCGTAGTGAATTGCCTGCGTCGTGCCACCGCCCGCGGGCGATCGGAAGCGGAAGCCGAAGATGTTGACGGCATTGAGCCGCCACTCGCCCGCGCCGCCGCCGAATGTCACCGGACCGCTGTCGGCGTAGCTGGCAACCGCCTGAACGATCGTCCCCTCCGGGATCGACGCGCCGGGGCCCGTGGTGAGGCCCGGCAGGCGCATGAGGCCCCAGTACGCCGACAGCCCGGGCCCGTCGGTCGGGAAGTTGAACTTCAGCACGTTGCCCGAGTTCGACGACTCGATCTGCATGTCCCATCCGGCCACGGCCGAGCTGGAACTGGTCGGCCCGGTGTTGAGGCTATCGATCGTAATGAACACCGACGACGACGGCGCCGAGGGCGTCCAGTTCATCGTGAACGTCCGGACAGACCCGCTCGCGGCCGATGCGATCGCCACGCTCCCCGCCGCGACGGCCATCCGCCTCACGGGCACCCCGCATAGATCAATTGACATCCCTGTTCCCTTTCCCTGTCTCGATGTGTGGCCCGCACGCCCTGGGCATCGGCGACCTGTGCACCCACTCCGTGGCCGGTCTGTCCCGACGCCCGCAGGATGCCACCGCCGCGGGGCCGGTCAAGCCACGCGTGCGCGAGATGCGCAAAAATCCGCGCATGCGGCATCGATGGCCAATCCGTCCATGCGGAAAGTCGCTGAATGACGAAACGAACACAGCCCGCGCGACCGTTCGCGCGGGCCGTGATGTCGTTGATGTCGCCGAGCGTCAGCGCCGGCGCCGACGTCCGGAGAGCGCCGCCGCGCCGAACAGCGCGATCGCCCCGGGGCCGGGGATCGGCATGCCTTCGCCCACGCGGAGCGATGCACCCGCGATGTCCTGGTAGCCGAAGTGCGTCAGCGTGAACTGGCCAGGCGTGCTGCCGATCACCATGCGGGCCCAGCCGTAGACCATGCTCTGCGACGAGCCAAGGCGCATGCGGAACCCGAAGTAGTTCTCGCCGTTGAGCCGCCACTGGTTCGCACCCGGGCCGAAGCTCATCGCGCCGCCGTCGGCGAAGCTCGACGACGCCATGATCATCGTGTTCACCGGCAGGTTGGCGCCGCCGCCGGTCGTGTCGCCGGGGGCACGCATGATGCCGTAGTACGGGTTCGGGTTCGTGATGGGTCCCGGGATGGTGGGCGCCGGGAACGAGAAGTCGAGGCTCGTGCGCGCGGACGGCGACGCGATGCGCATGTCCCACCCCGACACCGACGACGCCGACGACGTCGGGCCCGTGCTCAGGTTGTTCAGCGAGACGTAGAGCTCGCCGGACGACGGAAGCGACCAGTTCACTGCGTACACGCGGACGGCCGCCTCTGCGGATCCCGCCGCCACGGCACCGACGACCGCTGCCGCGGAAAGCGGCAACCTCGCGACTCCAATTGAATGGGACATCTCTTGCCTTTCCCTCAAATTGACGCTCACGCGCTGTGAGCCGCACCCAGGACGCCGATCTCCCCCAACGACACGGGGGCCGGCAGCCTGCGGCACCTTCAAGGTGCCCCGGTTCCGGCGTGAGGCAAGTCGGCTTCAGAATATTCCGCGATTGTCCGCGAATATCGGCCCTGGCGGCGCGACGAGGGCCAAATGAAGCAGGGGCAGCCCGCGAACGGGCTGCCCCTGAGGAGCAAGCAATCGAATCCGTCCAGGCTCAGCGGCGACGGCGGCCGGCGAGGCCCGCGAGGCCGAGCAGCGCGATGGCGCCCGGGGCGGGAATGGCACCGGCCTCGATCGAGGCATTGGCGACGTTCTCGTAGGCGTAGTCGACGACCGTGCGGGTCATCGAGGTTCCCGAGCTGCCGGCAGCGCCCATCGCGAAGCGCATCCAGCCGTAGTGGGTGGTGCCCGCGGCGGCCACGAAGCGGAAGCCGATCATGTTGACCGCGCTGTACTGCCAGCCAGCCGAAGCGGTGCCGAACACGTTGGAAGTGGACGTGTTGTAGGAGCCCGCGCTGCCGATTACCGTGCCCGCAGCGAGGTTGCCCGCAGGACCAGTGGTCTGGCCAGTCTGACGGAGCTGCCCACCGCCGGTCGAGTTGAAGAAGTTCATCCCGCTCGCGGACGAGTAGGGGTTCACGTCCCAGCCCGGAACGCCGGAGCCGGGCCCGTTGCTGAGCACGCCGGTCTCGACGTTGATGTAGCAACCGTCGATATCGACGGCGCAGACGAAGTTGACGACGCCGCTGTAGACGATGGCGGCGTTGGCCGACGCCGCAACCCCCGCGGCCACGGCGGCAGCGGCGACAATGTGCTTTTCCAGACGGTTCGAGATACGCATGACGGGAAACTCCAGGTATTGGGAACGGGAAACTGCTTGCACCTGCGAGGCGGGAACCACTTCAGGTGTCCTGCCCCACGGCAGGTGCTCCGTGCGCGGGAACGACGCGGAACGTCCTGACTATTCCCCAGCCCGGCACGAACGCAAACAAAACGCGTGATTCCCCTGAAAATTCGGATCCCTTCGCCGGGATCCCAATAACACGGCATTTCCAGTTCTCAGAGGCGGGATTCCGGAACCCGACCTTCGTTCCCGGCATCACAATGCGCGCACCATGACCCCCTCCACCGCCGCTGCCTTCAAGTCGCTCCACGCCGCCGGCCTCGCCCCTGCGGCCCTCGACCTCAAGACCAAGGAGCTGATCGCGCTCGCCTGCGGCATCAGCCGCCTGTGCGAGGGATGCATCGTCCACCACGCCAAGGCGGCGAAGGCCGCCGGCGCATCGCTCGCCGAGATCCAGGACACGGTCGACGTGTGCGTGCTGATGGGCGGCGGCCCGGCCACCGTCTACGGCCGCAAGGCCGTCGAGTCGTTCAACGCGGCGTGAGGCCGCGTGGGCGCGGCTAGCCTCCGCGCGAGGACCGATTCGTGCCGATCGACGCCGCACTTGCGCTCGCCGCCGCCATGGACGTGACGCCGCCCGCCCCGTGCCCGCCGCTGCCGACTCCCGCGCAGCGCGCGTGGCAGGACATCGGCTTCACCGGGTTCATCCACTTCGGCCCGAACACCTTCACGGACCGCGAGTGGGGCCACGGCGACGAGCCCGCGGCGGTGTTCGGCCCGACCGCGCTCGACGCGCGCCAGTGGGTGCGCGTCATGAAGGACGCAGGGATCGGGGGCGTGGTGATCACCGCCAAGCACCACGACGGCTTCTGCAACTGGCCCACGGCCCTGAGCCGCCACTCCGTCCGCTCGAGCCCGTGGAAGCAGGGCGCGGGCGACGTGCTGCGCGACCTGTCCGACGCCTGCCGGGAAGCTGGCATGCGCTTCGGCGTCTATCTCTCGCCCTGGGACCGCAACAACCCCGCGTACGGCACGGGCGAGGCGTACAACCAGTACTTCCGCGACCAGCTGCGCGAGGTGCTCACGTCCTACGGTCCGGTGTTCGAGGTGTGGTTCGACGGCGCCTGCGGCGAGGGCCCGAACGGCAAGCGGCAGCAGTACGACTTCCCGAGCTTCGAGCGGACGGTGCGCGAGCTGCAGCCGGACGCCGTGATCTTCAGCGACGTCGGCCCGGACATCCGGTGGGTCGGCAACGAGCAGGGCTGGGCCGGCGAGACCTGCTGGTCGATGCTGAAGGCGAAGGGGCACGGGCGCGGGGCCGACAACCCGCCGCCCACCCGGAGCCTCACCGAGGGCGACGAGGACGGCGAGGCGTGGATCCCCGCCGAGTGCGACGTCAGCATCCGGCCAGGCTGGTTCTACCACGCGCACGAGGACGACAAGGTGAAGGGCCCGGCGCAGCTCTTCGACCTGTGGGAGCGCAGCGTCGGGCACAACGCGAACTTTCACCTGAACTTCCCGGTCGACCGGCGCGGGCTGATCCATGAACGAGATGCCGCCGCGGCGCGCGGGCTGCGCGCACTGGTCGACGCGGCGTACGGACCCGGCACCGACCTGGCGCGCGGACGCGCGACGGCCGTGACCGAGGTGCGCGGCGTCATGCGGGCCGGCGCGCACGAGCGACCCACGGTCGGCCCGTTCGACGGCAGCAAGGCCGTGGACGGGGATCCCGCGACCTACTGGGCCACCGAGGACGGCACGAAGGAGGCGAGGATCGAGGTGGAGCTCGACCCCGCGCGCGCATTCGACCGCGTCGTGCTGGCTGAGCCGATCGAGCTCGGCCAGCGGGTGCGCCGCTTCCGCGTCAGCGTGCCCGCGGGCCCCGGCGCCCCGAACGACCGCCGCGATTGGCGCACGCTCGCCGAGGGCACCACGATCGGCCACCGCCGGATCGTGCGGGTGCCCCCGACCGAGGCGCCGTGCGTGCGCATCGAGATCCTCGACGCGCGCGCGTGCCCGCTGATCTCGCACGTCGGCGTGCACAAGACGGTGCCCGAGGCGGCGGGGGCCATGCCGCCGGGCCCGCCGCCCGCACCCTGACTAGCATCCGGCGCGTGGCAGCGAAGCCCAGACCATCCGCCGCACGTGCGTCCGTCCGATCCGCCGAACCAAAGTCCGCCGGAGGCTGGACGTTCCTCAGCAACCACGCGCACGTGCTGCTGCTCCTGGCGAAGGAGCCCGAGATCCGGCTTCGCGACGTGGCAGAGCGCGTCGGCATCACCGAGCGTGCGGTGCAGCGCATCGTCGCCGACCTCGAGCAGGGCCGCTACATCGAACGCGTGCGCACCGGCAGGCGGAACCGCTACAAGGTGCACCCGGAGATGCCGCTGCGCCACCCGATCGAGGCGCACAGGAAGATCGCGAGCCTCATCCACCTCGTCGTCGACGGGTGAGCGCGGCCGTCGGGCTCACTTGGCGGTGCGGCTTCGGACGCGGATCCAGCCCACCGATCCCGAGCACGTCTCCCGCTCGTCGGTCACCGCGTCGTCGGCGAAGAACGTGACCACCCCGCCCGGGGGCGGCACCGCCAGGCCGAGCGGATCCTGCTGCGTCCACTGCAGCACGCCGTCCATGCGCAGCGTCACCGTGCGTGTCACCGAGTCGCGGCTGTAGCGCACCAGCGTCGGCACGCCGATCGGCATGCGCGTGATGCTCCGGGGGCTGAATGGCGGCAGCAGCGAGAACAGCGTGCCCGACTCGTCGCGGTACAGGCCCCGGTCCTCGGCCTGACCGAACATGTCGACGAGCTTGTTCAGCGCGAACTGCGACGCAGACACGCTCAGCGAGAACTCAATGTCGAAGTCACTCCAGTCCTGGCCGTCGACCGCGACCTTCAGGCCCTGCCCCGGCCCGAAGACGTAGGCACCGCCGGTCACCTTGCCGCCCATGGACACGGCGGCGACGCCGCTGCCGGAGGAATCCTCCAGGCCGTCGTCGAACGCATACTCGCGGACCAGGTTCCCCACTTCGGACGACAGCAGGCACTCGGGCACCAGCGCCGTCGAGAACGGCACCTGGCCCCATGAGGCGAGCAGCTCGCCGAGGTCGACGCCGTCGACCACGCCGTCCTGCGTCATGTCCCAGAAACCCATCGAGCCCCACTCCGAGAGCAGGCCGCCGAGGTCCTGGCCGTCGACCACGCCGTCGAGGTTGCCGTCGGCGAGCGACTTCCGTTCCGACACGAGCGTACGGATGAGCTCGCTCTTCAGCGCCACGTAGGCGGCGTTCGCCGGTCCCGGAAGCACATCCGACAGCGGGTTCCACACGCCGGGCGCACCGTCCGGCAGCTCGATGCCCGGCTGGTTCGGCGGCACCGGCTCGTTCAGGAGGTAGAGGCGCACCTCGCAGTCGTTCGGCGCCAGGCACGGCGGCAGCTGCCGGACGACCAGCTTCCACTGGCCGCGCCGCATCGCGTACTGCGTCACGGTCGGGGGAAGCGCCGGGACGCTCCCGACCGGGCACTCGTCGAACCGGTCGGGCGGCAGAAAGCAGTACTGCGTGCCGCCGCACTCGACGAGCGCCTTGGCCGGGTCGGTCGACATGAGGTCGCAGTAGTTCTCGACCGGGTACGGCGTCTTGGCCGAGCCGCCGAGCCAGCAGCCGCCGTTGTCGGTGCACAGCACCGGACTCGTGATCAGGCCGTCGATCACGGTCCCGCCGATCAGGCACGGGGCGACGTCGCCGGCGGCGAAGATCCCCTGCGCGTACATCGCGAAGCTGTAGTCGCGGATCGCCGGCTGGCCCGGATTCACGAGGTACGGCATCATCGGCATGCTGTCGATCACGCGGCCCGGCGACTCGAGCGTCTGCCATTCCACGCCGGCCGCGTCCGCGACCAGCCCGAAGAGGTCGACGATCGACACCTGGGCGTCGACCGACCGCCCGGGCGACGCGACGCGCGCGCCGGCGACCACGCACATCGACCGCACGCCCGACTCGTACACGGTCTGCTTCGCGCGCTGCACGGAGAACGGCGGCAGGACGTTGTAGCCGTAGGTGCCGTTGTCGTTGACCACCACGAGCATCACGTTCGCGGCGACCAGGTCGCCGAGCACGAACTTCCCCCCGACCCACGTGCCGAGCCCGAGGTCCGCCAGCATGTTGCCGATGGAGCGGTCGGCCGACTCGGCCATCAGCTTGTACTGCTGCCGGAATCCGGCGCCGGTGAAGGCGCAGGACGCGCCGTTGGCCGCCGGGCCGGTGAGCATCGGCGGCGGCGGCTGGATCGGCGTGTGGGCCGAGGAATGCGTGGCGAAGGCGAGCCAGGGGCGGTCGGCGCGCTCGGCGGCGTCGATCCACTCCGCGGTGCGCCGCGACACGAAGTTGGTGAGGTACTCGCGCTGCGGCGCGGACGGCTGCGTGACGCCCGCAGGCGTGGTGATCGTCCGGGACCACGCGTAGTACGCGTTCTCGGCCAGGAAATCGATGGATCCGCACGTCGCGCCCGCGCACGACGTGACCGGCGAGCCGTCGGGGTTGACGAGCGGCGTGCCGCCGATCGCCATCGCATCGAGGGGGTGCAGGTCGTCGCGGCACGTGCCGTCGGGGAAGCACGCGGCTGCCGTCACGCCGATCCCGCCGATCGTGCCGCACGAGAGCGTGCCCACGGGCAGCTGGCCGCCGAGCGTGGAGTCGACCGACGGGGGGAGGTCCCAGTAGCCGTCGTAGAAGTCGAGTCCCGTGGTGGACGCGGGAGCCTCGTAGCCGAACCCGGGCGGCGTGTTCTCCGGCCCGCCGCCGAGGTGGTACTTGCCCAGCATTCCGGACACGTATCCCGCCTGCCGAAGGAGCTTCGGCAGCGTCACCTCCGACGGGTGCAGCTGCACGGCCGGGAGCATCGGGTCAACGACCGCGGTCACCACCCCGGTCCGGAAGCTGTGGCGACCGGTGAGCATCGCCGCGCGCGACGGCGAGCACTCGGGCGTCGCCCAGAAGTTCCGGAAGCTCACGCCCTTCGAGGCGATCTCGCCCAGCACCGGCATCGACGGCGACTCGGGCGCGCCGTTCCAGCCGTAGGGCGCGAACGACGTCTGGTCCATGCCGATGTCGTCGAGCACGACGACCAGGATGTTCGGCGGGGACGTCGCGCCGCCGGCGACGGCGGGTCCGGCAGGGACGGCGGTCGCAAGCGCCGCGGAAGCGAGCGCGACGGATCGCGCACGAAGTCTCGGCAGGAGGATCGATGGCATGGGGCTCCGAGGCTATGGAAGGATCAGTGTCTCACGCAGGGGCGCCCGATCCCAACGGCAAGTGACCGGATCTTCAGGAATCGCGGCCGGAACGAGCCATCAGCCTTCCGGCGACGTCGCCGCGGCCCGCTCCAGCATGAGCGCCTCGATCTTCCCCGGGAGGATCCACGCGATGCACATGCCGACGAGCACGGCGACCGCCCCGACCGCCAGCGGCACCCACTGCCAGTCGTCCGCCCCCGGCTTCAGGCAGGCAAGCGAAGGGTCGTCGGGCGAATGGTGCACGGTCACCGCGGATCCCGCGGGATAGCGGTCCACGACGGCCTTCGCTTCCGATTGCGACGATCCGCTCACGCGGAACGCGATGCGCCGCGACTCCAGCTCGCGGCCGTCGACCGAGTAGCGGTAGGTCACGTGCGGGGCGTAGCTGTTGGAGGTTCTGCCCCGATTCGTCCGGGTGGTGTGGTGCACGCGGGACTCGACGACCGTTCCCTCGGCCGTCGGCCAGCCGACGCTCGCCGAGGCACGGTCCCACTCCAGCGCGCCAAAGACGGCGAACCCGATGCCGAAGGCAACGGCCAGGGCGCCCCATCCGCGGATGAACCACTTCGCCACCGCCAACGCGCGCGGGGAACGAGGCGTCAGGTTCGAGGACCGGAGGCGCAGCCGCACGGCCGAAGGGTAGCGACCCCGCAACGACGAAGCCGAAGGCGCTTGGGCCTTCGGCTTCGGAGTGAGGAGTCGGGCTGGCGGGATTTGAACCCACGACCTTTTGACCCCCAGTCAAACGCGCTAGCCAAACTGCGCTACAGCCCGAGACGAACCGAGAAGTGTAGCGGGACTCAGCGGGTGCGACAATGCGCGCATGCTCGGACGCCTCGTCGCGATCACGCAGCGCACCTGGAGCGCGCGATGCCTCACCTGCGGGCACCGCTTCCCGTTCCCCGGCATCCGCCTCGGCGCCGCGGGGCGGCCCGCGAAGCTGCTGCGCTGCCCACGCTGCGCGCGATGGCGTTGCTGCCGCGTGGAACCGATCCCCGCCGCCGACACGCCGGAAAAATGACGGGAGACGGCCTCGCGGCCGTCTCCCGATTCAGGCGGACAGGGTGGGATTCGAACCCACGATACGGTTACCCGTATACAGCATTTCCAATGCTGCTCCTTCAACCGCTCGGACACCTGTCCCGACGGAACGGAGTCTAGCCGCGCACGGAAGCGCCCTCAACGGCGCGTAACTTCCGGGACAGGTGGACGCGCTCGCCGGCATCTTCGCGCTCGACAAGCCGCTCGGCATGACGAGCATGCAGGCGGTTGCCTTGGTGCGGCGGCGCGCGGGCGGCGCGCGCACCGGGCACGCCGGCACGCTCGACCCGCTCGCGACCGGCGTGCTGGTGATCGCGCTCGGCAAGTGCACGCGCCAGATCGAGTCGCTGATGGCCACCGACAAGCGCTACGAGACGGTGATCGACCTCTCGGCATTCACGACCACCGACGACATCGAGGGGCCGCGAACGGAGGTCGTGCCGGGAACGCCGGGCGCCGCATCCACCCCGCCCGAACGCGAGGCGATCGAGCGCGTCCTGCGCGCTCGGTTCACGGGCACCGTCATGCAGCGGCCGCCGGCGTTCAGCGCCATGAAGGTCGGCGGGCGACGCGCATACGCGCTCGCACGCCAGGGCGCCGCGCCGGAACTGGCGCCCCGCCCCGTGCGCATCGACGCGATCGACGTCCTCGGCTACGAGTGGCCGCGCCTGTCCCTCGACATCCGCTGCGGCAAGGGAACGTACGTCCGCAGCATCGCGCGCGAGCTCGGCGAGGCACTCGGCACCGGCGGGCACTGCGCATCGATCCGGCGCACCGCGGTCGGCCGATGGACCGCGTCGCATGCTGCCGCGGTCGATGCGCTGCCCGCGGCGATCACGCAGGCGTGGCTCGACGGACGCGCCGTCGGCTGATCGCCGCGTCACGCGACCTCAACGCCCGAGTGCCGAGATCTCGCGGAGCAGGCGGTCGAGCCCGCACGAGACGCGGGTACCGCTCCCGGCGTCGCGCCGCACGCGGGACACCAAGAATGCGCGTGTCGCCGACACCATCGAGGAACACTTCTCCAGCCGTGCGAGGTCATGCGGAGACGGGTCGCTCGTGAGCTTCACCTCGATCGCCCATCGCTCGCGTCCGGCCTCGAGCACGAGGTCAAGCTCGTATCCATCGCTCGTGCGGAAGTGGAACGCGTCGTGCGGGATGCCGCGGGCGGAAAGCACGCCCAGGCACTGCTCGACCACGTGCGCCTCCCAGCTCGCGCCGACCGCGGGATGGGCGAGCAGCGCATCGGCCGAGGCGATGCCGAGCAGCGAGTGCAGCAGGCCGGAATCGCGGAACAGCAGCTTCGGCGCCTTCACCAGGCGCTTCGCGACGTTGGCGTGGAAGGGCGGCAGCCGGCGGATGAGGAAGCTGCCCTCGACGAAGTCGGCGTAGGCCGAGGCCGTCTGGTAGTTGATGCCCATGCTGCGGCCGAGTTCCGACGCGTTCCATTGCTGCCCGTTGAGCGCGGCGAGCATGCGGAGGAAGCGGGATGTCACCTGCGGCGAGCAGGGGATTCCGATCGCAGGCAGGTCGCGCTCCGCGAGGAGGCGCAGGTAGTTGGCCTGCCACTGCGGGAACGCCGAGGGCCGGCGCACGCCGCCATCGGGAAATCCGCCCATGAGCCACCGGCGCTCGCGCATCGCCGCCGCGCGGAGCTCGGTCCGCAGGAACGGGGTGAGTTCGCACACCGCCATGCGGCCGGCAAGCGACTCCCCGACGCTGCGCATGAGCGCCGGCGACACGGAGCCGAGCAGCAGGAAGCGCCCGTTGCGTCGCCGGTCGGCATCGATCGCGCCCCGGAGCCGGGGGAACAGCGCGGGAAACGACTGCGCCTCGTCGAGGACGACGCGACCCCGGCCGCCGCAGATGCGGTCCCACTCGACGTCGAGCCGGACGCGCTCGGACTCCTGCTCGAGATCGAAGTACTCGCCCCCGATGGAGCGCGCCAGCGTGGTCTTGCCGCACTGGCGCGGGCCCACGATCGTCACCGCCGGGTAACGGCGGAGGCAGTCACGCAGGAGGCGCGCGGCGGATCGGCGAAGCACGCTTGCAGATTACCATTGTGTTGTTAATTTGCAAGCCCCGCCTTGTCATCCGGCGCAGCCTTTGCCGCCCGCCGCTCGTTGCGGTGCACCGCGAACATCAGGAGCAGCATCCCCGCGATCAGCTCCATGTCGGCGACGTTGAACACCCACGGGAACCACTCGTCGCTGCCGCCGGGCCAGCTGAGGCCGAAGGGCAGCTCGCGGCGCGGGAAGAGGTGCAGGAAGTCGCGCACGGCGCCGACCGACACGCGGTCGACCATGTTGCCGATGCCGCCGGCGAGCACGAGCGCCAGGCCCACGTGGCTCAGGTGGCTGCGCGCGCCGGTGTGGCGGCCGAACACCCAGAGCGCGGTGCCCACGGCGAGCACCGTGAAGCCGATGAAGAGCGCGCCCCGCCCCTGCCCGATGCCGAAGACCGCGCCGTGGTTGAGGACCAGGCGGAAGTCGAGGAGGTCCGGCGGGATGGCGCGCACGCCCGGATGCCACGGCAGCGAATAGGCGGTGTTCCCCGCGACTTCCTCGTACTCGAGGACCACCGGGTGGCCGGCCACCGTCCGGAACGCCCACTCCTTGGTGAAGAGGTCGACGGCGAGCGCCGCGGCGAAGGTCAGCGCAAGCACCGCCCAGGCGCGCGGCGAACGCCAGGCCTGCATGGCCTCAACGCCCGCCCATCTTCTCGATCTGGCGCGCCGCCTCGACCGTGTACTTGGCCCACGGCTTGGCATCGAGGCGCGCCTTCGGGATGGGCTTGCCGGTGAGCTGGCACACGCCGTAGGTCTTGGCGACGACGCGGTCGAGCGCCTCGTCGATCTCGCGCAGGAGCTCGCGTTCCGTCTCGGCCATGCCGATGGCGAGGTCCTGGTCGAAGGTGTCGGTGCCGATGTCCGCCATGTGCAGCGGCATATTGGAGAGGTTGCCGCCCGAGCTGCGCAGCGCCTCGTCCTCGAGGCCGGTGACGCGCGCGATGAGCTCCGCGCGCGCCTGCAGCAGGATCGCCTTGTAGTCGGCGAGCTCCTTGGCCGAGAGCCGCGTCTTGATCGCCGCGATCTGCGCGTCGGTCGGGCCCTCGTCGCGCGCCTTCTCGGGCGCGGGCTTGGCGGCGGCCGCCTTCTTCTTCGGCATCGCGGCCTTCGTCGGGATGACGCGCACGCGACGGCCGTTGACGACGACGTAGCCGTTGGGGTCCGGCTTCATCGCCGCGGCAACGCTCGCCACGCTCTTCACCGAGGTGAAGTCGATCTTGCGGCCCTTGTTGGCGGCGCGCTCGGCGGCGAGCTGCTGCTGGCGCATCGCCTCGAGCGCCTCCTTGCGGGGGTCGCGGATGGACGGCGGGGGCGCGCCCTTGCCGGGCTTCTTCTTCGGCGGCGGCGCCTCGTTCGAGGCACGCCAGACCTGCTTGGGGGCCACCGCGGGGATGACTTCCTTGGGTCCCGAGTTCACGATCTTCGGGATCGGAATCACCACCGGGGCCGGGATCGGCGCCTTCGCCGGGGGCAGCGGCTTGGCGACCGGCTTGGCGACCGGCTTGGCCACGGGCTTGGGGGCAACCTTCGCGGCCGGCTTGGCCGACGCGGGCGCCTTGCCCTTGGGGGCTGGCTTCGCCTTCGCGGCAGGCTTGGCTGCCTTCTTCTCAGGGGTCTTTTTACCGGTCTTCGCCATGCGTGGACCTCACGCGGCGCGCCTAACTGCGCCGAGAATCGTGAATCCTAGCGGATTTCGCGCGATCCGTCAACGTCAACGTGGCGGCGAGGGGTGCGCTCAGCGCACGCTGCCGATCGAGCGGAACTTCTCGAAGCGCTTGCGCACGAGCGTGTCCGGGTCGATGCGCGACAGCTCGCGCACCCAGTCGACCACGTAATGCTGGATGCGCTCGGCGATCGCCTTCGGGTTGCGGTGTGCGCCGCCGAGCGGCTCCGGGATCACGTCGTCGATCAGCCCGTTGCGAAGGTTGTCCGCGGCGGTGAGCGAGAGCGCATTGGCCGCCTGGTTGTTGGTGCGCTCGTTCGCCTCCTTGAAGAGGATGGCGGCGCAGCCCTCGGGGCTGATCACGCTGTACCAGCTGTTCTGCAGCATCGCCACGCGGTCGCCGACGGCGATGCCGAGCGCGCCGCCCGAGCCGCCCTCGCCGATCACGATGCAGATGACGGGCACGCGCAGGCGGCTCATCTCGCGCAGGTTGACGGCGATGCTCTCGGCCTGCCCGCGCTGCTCGGCGCCGATGCCCGGGTATGCGCCCGGCGTGTCGACGAACGTGACGATCGGCAGCCGGAACTTCTCGGCGAGCTTCATCTTGAGGAGCGCCTTGCGGTAGCCCTCCGGGTGCGCGCAGCCGAAGTGGCACGCCAGGCGCTCCTTGGTGTCGCGGCCCTTCTGGTGGCCGATCACCAGGCACTTGATGCTCCCGATGCGGCCGAAGCCGGTGATGATCGCCGGGTCGTCGCCGTGGCGGCGGTCGCCGTGCAGCTCGCACCAGTCGCGGCAGATCATCTGCACGTAGTCCAGGGTCTGCGGACGCTGCGGGTGGCGCGCCACGCGCACGGTCTGCCAGGGCGAGAGGCTCGAGTACGCCTTGGAGAGGAGGCTGTTGCGCGTCTCGTGGAGCGTCGCGATCTCGTCGCGGATCGAGTCGGCGTCGGGGCGGGTCTCGAGCGCCGAGATCTGGCGCTCGATCTCGGCGATCGGCTGCTCGAAGTCGAGGGTCTGGACGGCGGAACTCATCGGTCGGGGAATCGTAGTCGCCGCACGCCGCGTAGCCTGACCGCCCATGCAGGCAGGCGGAACGCCCGGTGCGGGCGGGACCATCGCGTTCGTCGGGTGCGGCAACCTCGGATTCGCCATCCTGGAGCGCGCGCTGGCGGCGGGAGCGGCGGATGCCGCCGGGGTCACCGTCGTCGAGCCGGACGCCGCGCGGCGCGACCGGGCACGCGCGCTGGGGGCGCGGGCCACGGACCGGCTCGCGGAGGCGCGCTCGGCGGCGACCGTGCTGCTTGCCGTCAAGCCCCAGCAGTTCGAGGCGGTCGCCGACGGGCTCGGGCCGCTCACCGGCGCCACGCGCGTGGTGAGCGTGATGGCCGGCTGGACCGGCGCCACGATCCATGCCAGGCTGGGAAGCGGCCCGCGCGTGGTTCGCGCGATGCCGAACACGCCGGTGCGCCAGGGGCTCGGGTTCACCGCGGTCGCCGCGGGACCGGGGACCGCCGAGGAGGACCTTGCCGCGGTCGAGCGGCTCTTCGGCGCCGTCGGCGCGACCGGTCGCATCGACGAGTCGCTCATGGATGCGGCCGTCAGCGCGGTCGGCAGCGCGCCGGCCTACCTGTTCCTGCTGGCCGAGGCCCAGGTCGCCGCGGCGATCGGGATGGGGCTCGATCCTGCCCTCGCGCGCGCCGCCACGGCGCAGACGATGCTCGGCGCAGCCACCATGCTTGCGAAGGAGGGGCGCACGCCGGAGGAACTGCGTGCCGAGGTGACCAGCGCGGGCGGCACCACCGCGGCGGCGACGCGCGCGTTCGAGGACGGCTCGTTCCGAGAGCTCGTGGCGCGCGCCATGCGCGCCGCGCGCGACCGAAGCCGCGAGCTCGGACGCTGAGGCCCCGCTCACCCGCGCAGGTGCACCACGAACCCGGATTCGCGGTACTCGACGGGCCGCTGCCGCCGCAGCGCCGCGCGCACCCGCCGCATGCCCGCCTGCGTGAGCGGGTGCTTCTGCATCTCGAGCATGTAGGCGATCTCGAAGAGCGTCGACTCGGTCCAGTCGACTTCCTCGCGGAATCCCGAGACGCCGACCGCGCCCGTGGCCCGCAGGAACTTCCGGATGCGCGCAGGCGGCACCGCCACCGTGCGGCAGCCGCCGAAGTGCACGAAGCGGCCGCGGCAGCGGCCGGCCAGCACCTCCTCGAGCCGGTCGATGTGGATGCGCTCGTCGGGCCGGCGCATGTCTCCCGGGAGCAGGAGCCCCTTGCGCGAGTGGATCGCCAGCCACAGCAACTCGAACCCCCGCTGCCTGCCCTGGAACCACTTGCGCAGGTAGTGCTCGAGCTCCGCGCGCGTGGCGACGTCCCGGTGGATGAAGGGCACCTTGTAGTCGGAGGCGCGCAGCAGCTCGAGCGCCGGGCGCACCGAGACCGACGACTTCAGCCCGAACCACTCCGCCTCCAGGCAGAAGATGCCCTTGCGGTAGACGAGCACGGGGGAATCGTAACGCGGCCGCGGCGACGCGCGCGGGGAGGCGCGCTCAGAAGTCGCGACGCCGGAAGAGCCACACGCAGCCGCCGAGCATCACCGCCTCGAACGCCAGGCTCGTGCCGATCGACCACAGCGCGCCCTTGCGTGCCTCGGCGTCGTCGAAGACCGCCTGCTGGAACTCGCGCCGCTTGACGCGCTTGGACCCGAAGAAGTTCAGGGTCGATTCCTCGTCGGGCGGCCGGCGGAAGCTCGCCTTCTGCACCAGGTAGCGCTCGAGCCACTCGGTGGTCTCGTTGGTCTTCGGGAGCATCGTCACCAGCGCGTAGGACGGCCAGTAGAGCTGCTGCCAGCGGCGCGACGAGTCGCGCTCGCGCTCGAGGTCGGCGCGCAGCCGGTCGACGTCGGCGTCGGCGTTCTTCGAGAGCCGGGTCTCGATCGCCGCCTCGATGGCGACGATCTCCATCTGCGACGCGATGCGGCCCCGGTTGGCGAACTGCTCGAGCGACTGCAGCCCGTAGAGCACCAGCCAGAAGACCAGGGTCAGCAGGAGGCTGGCCACGGTGCTGCGCGTCAGCACGCCCATCAGGGCGCAGAAGCAGTACAGGTAGCTGAAGAACACCACCACGGTGGGCACGGCCACGAAGAGCTCGGGCTCCCAGACGCCCCCGCGGATCCCGATCACCAGGAAGCTCGCCGTCACGAAGACCAGCGCCTGGAATCCCGCGAAGAAGAGGCCCGTCACCCAGCGCGTCAGGAAGAGCCGCCCGCGGGAGATCGGCTTCGACAGCATCATGTCGATCGAGCCGCTCGCGATGAGCTCGGGCACCACGCTCGCCGTCGAGATGAGCGCCAGGATCGCCGCCAGCCACGTGAGCCATATGTTGATCCCCAGGTTCTGGAAGATCAGCTTGTAGAAGGTGGCCGCCGGGATGAAGGTCGTGTTGACGAACTGGCTGTCGATGTCGAACCACAGCACCTGGACGCCCGTCTCGTCGATCCCCACCGCGCCGCAGATCGCCACCGCCAGGAAGCTCACCGCGAGCGCGAGCCAGAACAGCTTGCGCGAGTTCAGGTCGCGGTAGGCGTCGAGGAAGATGGCGAGGGTCTGCGTCATGGCCGCGCCGCCCCCGGCACCGAGCGGCCGTGCTCGTCCACGACGCTGCGCACGAAGAGGTCCTCGAGCGTCTCGCGGGCGCGCTCCACGCGCACGATCACCGCACCCGCGGCGCGCAGCGCGTCGATCGCCGGCTGCACGTCGGCGGCCTCGCGGGTCGGCACCACGTAGGTGCGCAGGCCGGGGCGATCGGGGGATTCGCGGCCCGCGACCGTCATGCCCGGAAGCTCGAGCGCCGGCGGCCCGCCGCCCGCATCGACCTCGAAGCGGTGGCTGTCGCGCGTCAGCTCGTCGATCGATCCCTGCGCGATGGTGGTTCCCTTGGAGATGATCGCCACGCGGTCGGCCACCATCTCCACCTCCGAGAGCAGGTGGCTGTTGACGAGCACCGTGCGCCCCTCGGCACGGATGCGAAGGAGCATGTCGCGGATCTCGCGCCGGCCGACGGGGTCGACGCCGTCGGTCGGCTCGTCGAGCACCACGAGGCGCGGGTCGTTGATGAGCGCGGTGGCGATCCCGATCCGCTGCTGCATTCCCTTCGAATACGTGGTGACCTTGCGGTCGGCCCAGTCGCGCATGCCCACGAGCGCCAGGAGCGCATCCGTCCGCGTGCGCCGCGCCGAGCGCGGCACCTTGCACAGCGCGCCGAAGAAGTCGACCACCTGCCGGCCCGTGAGGTACGGCGGGAAGCGGTGGTGCTCGGGCAGGTACCCGACGCGCTCGAGCACCTCCTGCGTGCCCACCGGCGCGCCGAGCACCGTGCCGCTCGCCGAGGTCGGCCGCACCACGGTCATCACGATCTTCACCAGCGTGCTCTTGCCGGCGCCGTTGGGGCCGAGCAGCCCGAAGATCTCGCCCTCGCGCACCGAGATCGAGACGCCACGAAGCGCCTGGACGCGGCCGCGGTAGGTCTTGGTGACGTCGTGGAGGTCGAGTGCGAGCACGCCGGACACGGATGCTAGGGCCTCCTACGATTGACTCCATGCCGACTCCGACCGCGCCAGCGCTTGCCGTCGTCGCGTGGCGGACGGCGATCCTGGTGGCGCTCGTGGCCTACGCCGCGGCAGCCACGGTCGTCTGCCGCGGACTGGTCGGCGGCTTCGGCGGCGCACCGGTGCCGTGGGCGGTGGTGGCGGCGGCCGCGGCCGTCGCGATGCTCGCCGTGCTTCCGATGGGCGCCGCGATCGACGTGCCCGAGGCCATGTTCGAGCACTGGCTGCCGGAACGGCGGTTTCGCGCCGGGCGCTGCCCCTGCTGCGGCTACGACGCGTCGCGCGCCCGCTGCCCGGAGTGCGGCGCGGCCTTTGAGCGGCCCGTTCCCTACGCCTCGGACTGGCGCACGCTGCGGCGCACGGCGTGGGCCGCGGTGCCCGCGTGGATCGTCGGGCTGGGTGCGGGCATCGCGCTCGTCACCCTGGACGAACGACGCTTCGAGCGGGAAATCGCGTCCTACCGTGCCCTGCATCCGGAGCTGCGCGAGCACTCGCGGCCGCGCGCGTCGCCCGCCGGGTTCGCGCGGCTCGGGTGGGACGTCGGGCGCGGGTTCTCCGGCCCGCCGCCGTTCGAGTCGCCCAAGTCACCGATCCAGTCACCGATTCAGTCGCCGGTTCAGCCGCCCGACTTCGGCCCGGGCGGTGCGAAGCGGTCGACGAACTCGGGCTTGAGCACGAAGTAGAAGAACGAGCCGTCGGCGTACTGGTTGCCCGCGAGCACGCGCGCGGCCGCGCCGACGCCCATGTAGATGTCGCCGCGGCCCGCGGCGCGGATCGCGCCGCCGGTGTCCTGGTCGAGCATGAACCGGCGGAAGTCGCGCATCTTGCCGGCGTAGTCGGCCGTCTGCGTGTCGACGAGCATCGCCAGGCCGCGCGGGAAGATCCGCTTGTCGGTGGCGAGCGTCGCGTAGGACGTGACCGGCACGCCGAGCGAGCCCTGCGGCCAGCTCTTGCCGTCGTACATGGCGAAGAAGACCATGTTCTCGTTGCGGTCGATGTACTTCTGCACCAGCTCCGGGTCGCGCTGGTAGAGCCGCTCGATGGTGCCGAGGTTGCGCTCGCGGCGCGTGATGACGCCGTCCTGCACCAGGCTCATGCCGAGGCCCACGTAGGGACGGCCCGTCTTGCCCGCGTAGCCCACGTACTTCACCGAGTTGTCGGGCATGATGAGCTTCGCGCTGCCGTTCACCTCGCACACGTAGGCATCGAATGCGCTCGCCAGCCACACGAGCTCGGTGCCCGCGAACTCGCCGCTCGCCAGGAGCTCCTTGCGAGAGGGCCACGGCACGATCGAGCCGTCCTTGGCGCGCCGGCCGAGCGGCTCGCCGGTCTGGGAGTCCTTCACCAGGTCCTTGGGGGCCTGGAAGAGCGGGTACTTGAAGGTGTCGGTCCGCACCATGCTCGCCTTGATCTCGGGCGAGAAGTAGCCGGTGAAGAGCGCGGTGCCCTTGTCGTCGTAGCCGCGCGTCTGCCAGACGTCGAAGTGCTCGGCGACGGCCTTCTGGAACGCGGCCGCGTCCTTGCTCGAGGCCAGCAGCTCCTTGAAGGCGCGCACGGTGGCGGCGGCCGTGCGGTGGTCGGGCACCACCTCGGCGATCGGGCCGAGCTGCTGCGTCGAGTAGGCCGAGCGGCTCGTCCCGGTGTCGAACCAGGCGATGCTCAGGTCGAGCGCGCGGCCGAACGCGGCGTCCTTCGCCGCGTAGGCGTCGGCAAGGTCGGGGTGCTGCCCCTCGGGCACCTTGCGCAGGCCGTGCTCGCCCGCGGGCAGCTGGAAGTCGGGATCGATCTCGGGTGCGGGCTTGGCCGGCGTCTCGCATCCGCCGAGGAAGATCGCAGTCGCGGCCGAGAGCGCCGCGGCCGCGGCGAGCGCGGCGCCGGAGCGCGCGCGGCGGAGGCGGCGTGCGGTCGAGGGGCGGGTGCCAATGCCACAGTCCTGGATGCGTCCGTGCATGCGGGGATCGTCGGCCGCCAACGGGGGTTTCGTGCAGAAATCCGATACACTTCGGCCCATGACCACCGTCGCCCCCGCCCTCCTCGGCCTGTTCGGCCTCGGCACCACCGAGCTCGTGATCATCGGGGTGATCGGCCTGCTCCTCTTCGGGAGCCGCCTGCCGTCGGTGGGACGGAACATCGGCAAGTCCATCACCGAGTTCAAGAAGGGCATGAAGGACGCGAGCGACGAGCTCGCCAAGGACGACTCGAAGGCGCCCCAGCAGCTCACCCAGCAGCAGATGGAGCGCGCCACCGACGAGGCGCTGCGCCGCCTCAAGGCCGAGCAGGCCGCCCAGCAGAAGTGACCGCCCGGCAGGGCTGGTTCGTCGCCATCTCAGCCTTCCTCGTGGTGGGCGTGCTGTTCCTCGGGGTGCGCCCCATGCAGGTGCCCGACGAGGCCCGCTACGGCATCATCCCGGCGGCCATGGTCGAAAGCGGCGACTGGCTGTCGCTGCGCCTGGCCGGGTTCCGCTTCTACGAGAAGCCGCCGCTCGTCTACTGGCTGACGGCGGCGAGCATCTCGCTCTTCGGCGAGCAGCCCTTCGCGATCCGGCTGCCGAGCGCGCTGGCCACCCTGGTCACGGCGCTCTGCGCGGGCTGGCTTGCCGTGCGCATCACCGGGCGACGGGAGATCGGGCCACTCGCGTTCCTGGTGCAGGCGACGACGGTGATGCCCATGGTGCTCGGCGGCGTCATCACGCTCGACCCGACCTTCGCGGCGACGGTCGCGCTCACGACGTGCGCGTTCTTCGGCGCGTGCACGTCAAGCGGGCGCGTACGCCTCGGCTGGCTCGGCGCGGCAGGCGCGGCGGCGGGCTTCTCGTTCCTCGCGAAGGGCCTGCTTGGGTTCGCGATTCCCGGGGCGACGGCGCTCGCATACCTCGCATGGCAGCGGCGCTGGCGCGACATGGCCACGATGCCGTGGATCCCGCTCGTGGCGGCGGCCGCCGCGGCGGCGCCCTTCGTGCTCGCCGTCGAGCGCGCCAACCCCGGCATGTGGACGTACTTCGTGATGAAGGAGCACGTGCGCCGCGCGGTGTCGCCGGACCTCACGCAGCAACCGCAGCCCTGGTGGTTCTACGGCGCCGTGTTCCCGGCCGGGGCACTGCTCTGGACGCTCGCATGGCCAAACGCGGCGAAGGGCCTGCGCGGCGCCCGCGAGTGGCGCGACGGGGTGCGGTTCCTGCTCTGCTGGGCGATCGTTCCGATCCTGGCGCTCTCGCTTTCCGGCGGCAAGCTGGCGACGTACGTGCTGCCCATGTTCGCGCCGGTGTCGGTGCTGGTCGCGATGGGCCTGGTGCGCGGGCGAGAGGCAGGGTCGATCGTGCGCGACGTGCCGGCGCGCATCGGGCAGGCGCTGGTGTGGCTGGCAGCGGCGACGTGCGCGGCGCTAGCCGTCGCCGGCACCGAGCGCTTCGGACTGCCCACGCTCTGGGAATCGGGCGCCTCGGCACGATTCGCGTGCCTTGCCGCGGCGCTTGCGGCATGGGCGCTCGCCGACGGCTGGAGCTGGCGCGCCTCGGACGGCCCGCGCTGGCTCGTTCGCACCGCGATCGCGCCGGTCGCGGTCCTGGCCATGGTCCCGTTCCTCTATCCGACCGCCGCGCTCAAGGCCGCCAAGCACCCGTGGCCGTTCCTCGAGAAGCACCGCGACGCGCTGTGCGCGGTCGACGTGCTGGTGGTCGCCGGCGGCTCGCCCGCGCTCGCGACGAGCTGGACGACCGGGCGCCGCGACCTCGTCATCGCCGGATGGGCCGACGAGTTCGACAACGAGCTCAACCTGCCGGAAGAGCTGCCGCGGCGCATCGGCTGGGAAGACGTGGCCGTGCGCGCGACCGAGGCCCGGGCGGCCAACCCGCCGAAGGCCTTCGCCGTGCTCTGCGACACGCCGGCGGCCGAGCGGCTGCTGGCGATGCCCGGTTTCCCCGCACCCACCGTGCAGGATGCCGACCGCGACCTCACCGTGATGTTCTGGCGCTGAGCACGCCCGGCGCTCAGCCGGGTCCGAGCGGGATGCCGAGCGACTCCCACGCCACCAGGAACGCCGTCCACGTGACGAGCGCGGCGATGCAGTACGGCACCAGCAGCGCGATGAGCGTGCCGATCCCGGCGTCGGGCTGCCAGCGGCGGATCGCCACCAGGATGATGACGAGGTAGGCGTTGAGCGGCGCGATCGGGTTGGTGCACGAGTCGCCGACGCGGTAGGCCGCCTGCACCAGTTCCGGCCGCATGCCGGCCTGCGCGAGCATCGGCACCAGCACGGGTGCCAGGAACGCCCACTTCGCGCTCGCGCTCGAGACCAGCAGGTTGAGGAGCGCCGTCGCGCCCACCACCGCCACGAGCATCGGCCCGGCGCCGAGGCCGAGCGACTTCACCACCTCGGCGCCCTCGATGCCGATCACCGTCGCCAGGTTCGACTGCCGGAACCACGCGATCGCCTGGCCGGCGAAGAACGCGAGCACCACGTACGTGCCCATGCCGGCCATCGCCTCGCCCATGCGGTTGGCCACGCAGCGGTCGGAGCGGATCTCGCCGCTCACCATGCCGAAGGCGATGCCGGGCAGCAGGAAGAGCACGAGGAGCATGGGCACGATCGCCTCGGTCCACGAGGGCACCATCGTCGTCGTGCCGTGGCGCTGCACCTCGCCGGTGAGCGGGCCGCCGGGAATGAACGCCATCGCCGCGAACGCGCCGCCCGCAAGCACGAAGGCGGCGAGCGCCGCCCACAGGCCGCGCCGCTCGCCGGGCGAGAGCGACTCGTCGCCGGCAGCCACCCCGCCCCCCTGCACCAGCTGCCGCTCGACGGAGGCGCGATCGAAGCGCGGCTCGACGATCCGGTCCGTCACGAACCATCCCACGCCGGTCATCAGGAACGTCGACGCCATCATGAAGTACCAGTTGCAGTCGGCGCGGACGATGGCGTTCGGGTCGAGGGCGCGCGCCGCCTGCTCGGTGAGGCCCTGCAGAAGGGGATCGAGGCTCGTGATCGCGAGGTTCGCGCTGAACCCGCCGGCGACGCCGAACGTGGCGGCGGCGATGCCGGCAAGCGGCGAGCGGCCCACGCGCGCGAACACCCCGGCCGCGAGCGGCGGCAGCACCACGTAGCCGGCGTCCGCGGCGGCGCTCGACATCACGCCGATGAAGACCACCGCCGGCGACAGCAGCGCACGCGGCGTCACGATCACCAGGAGCTTCAGCAGCGCCGGGAAGAGCCCCGTGCGCTCCGCCACGCCGATCCCGAGCATGGCCACGAGCACGATGGCCAGCGGCGGGAAGTCGAGGAAGTTCCGGATCGCCTGCGTCAGGATCCAGCGGACGCCCTCGGCGTCGAGCAGCGACCGCACCGCCACCGCCTTCGACGGGTCGCGCGGATCCACGACCGACCAGCCCGCCCACGCGCCGAGCGCGCTCGCAAGCAGCGTGGCCGCGCCGAGGAGGACGAACAGCGTCGCCGGGTCCGGCAGGCGGTTTCCGACGCGCTCCACCGCGGAGAGGAAGCCTGAGGGGCGGGCCATCGCGGGCCGGAGGCTAGCGGCTGGGGCGGACGAGGACGCCTGCGCGCGCCAGGCGCTGCTGATGGCGCCTGATGAGCCCCGTGTCGTACCCGCACAGGCTCCCGATCTCTCGCTCGACGCGCGCGAGGTCGAGCCGCGCATGATTGTCGCGGAACAGGCCGACCTTGACGTAGGGAACCCCATCGCGGACGAGCGGGACCGGCCGCAGGAGCGACGGGTTGGTCCGGCGGACGTCCCAGCCTCGCTTGCGCACGATGGCCAGCGCACGGCGAGGCCGCAGAGGCAAGAGCATCGGCAGGACCGCCCCCCAGGCGGATGCAGGCGCGGTCCTCGGGTCGTGGATCGCCGAGAGGACGAAGCCCCCGCGCAAGAGGCTCTCGGAGAGTCCGAGCTCGTAGCGATCGACGATCTCGTCCTTGGTGGAGAGCGGAACCACGCCCGACCAGAATTCGCGGAACGCCGCGGATCGGAGCACCGGACGCCGCATCGCGAAGAACCACGACTGCAGGTGAAGCACCGACGGGCGGCGCCTCGCCGCGCTTCCCTCCCCGGAGAAGCACATGCCCCATGCATCCGCGCGTGCGATGCGCGGATCCGCGAGCACGGGCGACAGGTCGGCCATCGGCCCGTAGACGCTGTCGTTGACGCAGATCAATTCGTCGATGCCGTCGAGCGACCCGATCGACTCGATGCCCGCACGCCAGCTGCAGAAGTCGTAGCCGGAGTTGTCGCGCGGGATGAACTCGTCCACGAGCCCGCGATCGGCGCACGGCAGCTCCCGGGCGCTCGCTGACACGAGGACCAGCCGATCCGCCACGCGACGGTACTCGCGCAGCGCCGCCAGGACGTAGTCATCGACCACGCCCTCGGGGTCGAAGTGGGCCATGACGATGGCGCGCGTCATGGCGCGCCCTCCCGCGGGCATGCGGGGCGGATCCCACGCGAGCCCAGTCCCCTCGCGCGGATCACCCGGCAATCCACTGTGGGCGCGGGGGCGCCGTCGCGCCGCGAAGTGCCGAGGACCTCGCCTCGACCATCATTCGCACCACGTCCCGCATTCGATGGCGGGCGCTCCAGCCGATGAGCTCCCGCGCCCGCGAAGGATCCGCGCGTCCGCAGTCGAGCTCGGTCGGCCGGACCAGCGACGGCTCGAACGACACGTGATTCGTCCAATCGAGGCCGACTGCGGCGAACGCCTCGCGCACGAAATCCTGCAGGGACGCCGTGTGCCCGGTCGCGATCACGAGGTCCGCAGGGCGATCGCACTGGAGCATCCGGTGCATCGCGACGACGTATTCCGGCGCCCAGCCCCAGTCGCGCTGCACGCCGAGGTCGCCGAGCCGCAGCGAATCCGCCTCGCCGGCGGCGATCCGGCATGCCGCCGCGACGATCTTCTGGGTGACGAAGCGCTCGGGTCGCAGCGGGCTCTCGTGGTTGAAGAGGATCCCGGTGCACGCGTGGATGCCGTAGGCATTCCGGTACTGCGCCACCTGCCAGAAGCTGGTCGCCTTCGCGATGCCGTAGGGGCTGCAGGGGCGGAACACGGTGTCTTCGTTCGCCGGCGCGCCGCCGGTGTTCCCGAACATCTCCGAGCTGCCGGCGTTGTACATCCTGATCGGCGCCTTCAGGAGGCGGATCGCCTCGAGCAGGTTGATGACGCCGACCACGATGCTCTCGAAGGTCTCGACCGGCTGGTCGAAGGACATGCGCACCGATGACTGGCCGGCCAGGTTGTAGATCTCGTCGGGCTTCGCCGACGCGACCGCCTGCAGCGTCGAGCGGAAGTCGACCGGCGACATGCTGATCACCTGCACGCGGTCGCGGATCCCCAGCGTGCGCAGGCCATCGAATCGCCCGGTCTCGGCATCGCGGCTGGTCCCGACCACGTGGTAGCCGAGCGACAGCAGGTGCTCCGCGAGGTAGGCACCGTCCTGGCCGCCGATACCGGTGATGAGGGCGCGCTTCATCCGTGTTTCCGGTCCGAGGGTACCGCGCGCAGGCGCCGGCGATCAGGGTGGGAGACGCGGGTTATCCGGGCGCCCGAGACGGCCCTCGCGCCCGATGGATCGGCTACCATTTCGCACCCCGGGCGATTAGCTCAGCTGGCTAGAGCACACGCATCACACGCGTGGGGTCACTGGTTCGAATCCAGTATCGCCCATTCGATTCCTCCGAGACGCTCCGAAAGGAGCGGGACCGGGAAGCACGACCCCGTCTGGCCGGACGCGGCGACGGACGTCAGAAACGGAATGCCCCGAGGGCGAAGTCGGCGCGTCCGCGATAGCACGGGGTGTCGACCGGGGAGGGGAACACCTCGTCGGTCCTCTCCAGGCGGACGTCTCGGGGCGTCGCGGCGATCTTGCCGACCAGTTCCCGGAAGTCGCCGCAGGACCCCAGGAAGTGATCGATCTCGGCCGTGGATCGCGGGTGCCGCCCCATGATGTTCGCGAAGCACCAGACGACGTCCTGTCGGGTGAGGGTCTTCCGTGGCCTGAATCCGAACATCGGGCACCTTGCCTTTGGGCTGGACCGGTCAACGCGAGGGAGTGCGGCCCCGCGTCGCGGCCCGCAGCAAGCCGGCGGCCGCCCTCGCCAGCGGAATCCGCCGCATCGCTTGCTTCAGCCGGACCTGCGGCGGCGGCGGGAGAGCCGGTGCCCGCGGTTCGCGGGCGCGCTCGGCCATGTGCAGCATCGCGATCCACGCGGGCGCCCACGACGCTTCCGGCGATCCTTGCGCCCACTCCTGTGCCTGCCCGACCGCGAGGAACGTCTCGCAGAGATCGTCGAACAGCGCGCGGCGGATGGCCCAGACCCGTTCCTCGAGGGCGTCGACGTGGGCCGCGGCCGCTCCGTCCAGCGGCCCCGCCGGGGCCGACCACGCATCGAGGCGTTCGAGCGTCGCGACCATCGGCTCGACGGCACTCTCCCAGGATGGAAGGTCCGTGGACGCACCGCGCGCGATGCGACGGCGACGCTCGACCTCGAGCTCCTGGTGGAGCTTGAGGCACTCGCTGCCGACCAGGCACGGGTGCATGGCGGCGAGCACGGTGCGCATGCTGCCGACGCGACGCATCCGCTCGAGGAACGACCGCACCGTCATCGGATGAAGGTGGAATCCACGGGCCTCGGACAGGAAACGGAGCTTCATCCCGCGCGTGGAGAGGCGATGGCCGAGCTCGATGTCCTCGTATGCGGCATGGCGGAATGACTCGCTGAAGACCTGCTCGAGGTCCGACGTGAGCGCCCGCTTCCACGAGACGTTCGACGTGTAGAAGCGGTCGAACGGCACCTCCTGCCCGTCGCGCAGCCCCTGGAAGTTGAACTGCTGGGCGCCCGCCCCCACGATGTGGTCGGTGAGCCATCCGCGGCGAATGTCCGGGTGCCAGTCGACCTTCCCGACGAAGGCGTCCTCGGCGTGCGGCCGCTGCCGGTGGGCCGCCAGGTGGCGTGCGACGAGGTCGGCGGCGGGGACGATGTCGTCGCCGGTGACGAGGAGAACCTCGCCTTCCGCCTCCTCCAGCCCACGGTTCCTCGCCGCGCCCGGACCGACACGGCCATCGTTGTCGATCACCCTGGCGCGGATGGACGTTCCGAACGACCCGACGAGCTCCTGGACCGCCCGGACGTCGCCATGGTCGTTGACGACCACGACCTCGAACGACTGCTCGCCCTGGGCGGCGTATCCCGAGAGGGTCTTCCCGAGTTCGGCAAGCCGGTCCTTGGTGGGCACGATGACCGAGAGCGGCACCGTCGATGGCCGGCGGCGGCGGGAACGCGCAGCATCCGCTTCCGCGCGCCATCGCTCCACCGCCTGCACGAGCGACCGCGCCGCGTTCCTCCACGTGTAGCGGCCGAACACGTGCGCCCGCGCCACCGACGCGGCATTCTCGGCAGCCGACGGGTCGGCGAGGAAGGACCGGAGCGAGCGCACCAGCGACTCCTCGCGCGGCTGCGCCCAGTACGCGCCGGGACCCACGAGGTACTGGTCCGTGTCGAGGCACCTCCCGACCGGCACCTCGTCGAACTCGATCGGCAGGAAGCCTCCGGCCGGCGCGTACTCGAGGGGGCCTCCGAATGCCGGCATCATCACCGGCAGCCCCGCGGCCATCGCGTCGATGATCTTCATGGCGTATCCCTCGCCCCTGAAGGGGGACACCATGAGGTGCATGCGGCCGTACAGCCGGATCAGGTCCTGCTTGGCGAGGAACTGCTCGTGCCATACCACCCGGGGGAAGGACGGCTGCGACGCGACCAGGTCCCGGAGCTCACGGGAGCCGGACGAGGCGCCGTAGTCCTTGACGTGGATCTCGACGGGGTCGTGCGGTCCGAACGCCTTCGCGAGCGCCGGGACCAGGATGTCGGTGCCGTAGCGGGGGAGGTCATGGGAGTTCGTCACCACCAGCAGCCTGCGGACCTCGCCGTCGATCGGGGGCTTGCCGCCGGGATAGAGCGATTCGATCTCGGGTGAATACCCCGGCGCCACCACCGAGCACCGGTCGGCCGGCACGCCCAGATCCTGCAGGCTCTCGCGGCAGAAGGAGCTCAGCGGCAGCTTGCGCACGCCGTTCGTCGCGAGATTCCTGCTCCACATGTCGAGCGGGCGCGTCTCGCCGCGGAAGCGGTAGTTCGTGACGAACAGTTCCGCGTCGACGTCACCCGAGGTCTCCTGCATCAGGAACTGCGGGCGGTAGTGGTTCAGCCGGACATGGCACGTTCGGCGCGGCCGCTCGGCCATCAGCGCGAAGAGACGCGACCGGAGCCGCTGTTCGAGCGAGCGGGAAACGGTGCGCGTGCGCGGGATGCTCACGCGGCATCCGAGGTCGTCGAGCGCGACGGCCAGCTCGCCCGCGACCCACGTCAGGGCGCTGCCTTCCGAAAGGTCGATGGCGAGGTGAATCCCGCCGTCGCCCGGCGGTTCGAGGGTGGCGACGTCGGTGGGTCGTCGAGTGCGCACTTGGTCGGTCCCTGCCGAGACCACCCGATGGCCAACGGGGATCGGACCGGCGCGGGAAGTCTATTCGTCGTGCAGCACCCGCCCCAGGTCCACACCCAGGAACGGGCCTTGGTCTGCCATGCATCGGCAGGCATATTGAGGTCGTCGCGCGCGGCCATGCGTCCCCAAGCCGCCTGCCAGAGCCCCCGAGGATTCCCAGGATGAACAGTTCCGCTTCGGTCGCGCCGACCATCGCCTCCGGCGGCGCCGGGAGCGCGGGCTGACCTGGAAAGGAGCCCCGGCCGGCACCGACCGTCAGATCGCGCGCACGCTCCGCAGCGTGCTCCCCATCAGCTTGTAGAGGACGCGGGCGCCGACGGAGCCGTTCCATTCGTCGCCAGGCGCCCCGGGGGCAACCTCGCACAGGTCGAAGCCGATGACGCGGCGGCCGCTCGACGCCAGCAGCTCGAGCATGTGGCAGACCTCGGGGAAGGTGAGTCCGCCGGGCACCGGCGTGCCGGTGTGGGGGCAGTGCTCGCTGGTCAGGCCGTCGATGTCGAAGGAGACGTAGACCTCCCGCGGCAGCGCGGCGATGACCTCCTTGCACACCTTGGTCCAGGTGGCGCCGGCGAACTGCCGGTCGCGCAGGCGCTGGTCGTGGAAGGTCCTCACGCGGCCCTTCGAGCGCGCGGCGAACTCCACCTCGCGCGCACCCACGTCGCGGATGCCGACCTGCACCAGCCGGGACACGCCGGGCAGGCGCGTCATCACGTTGTGGAAGATGCTCGCATGGCTCCAGGCGAAGCCCTCGAAGCTGTCCCGGAGGTCCGCGTGCGCATCGACCTGCAGGATGCCCATGCCGGGGTGTCGGAGCGAGAGTTCCGCGATCAGCCCGAACGGGCTCGAGTGGTCGCCGCCGAGTACCGCGGGAATCGCGCCGCGGTCGAGGATGCGCTCGGCCTCGCGTGCGACGTAGCCGTGCACGCGCTCGCTTGCGGCGTTCACCGTCGCCACGGCCTTGTCGTGGGCGCGGTTTCCTGGTTCCGCGCCGCCCGCCTTGATCACCGGTTCGGCCGCCGCACGGGCGCGCTTGGACAGCGAGGCGATGTCCTTCGGCACCGGCAGCATGGCGATGCCCGCCTTCCAGATGGGGCCGAACTGGATGTCCTCGAGGTCGACCTGCTTGCTTGCCTCGAGCACGTGCTCGGGCCCGCGCGCGGTGCCCGCGCGGTAGCTGGTCGTGGCATCGAACGGCACCGGGATCACGACGAGCCGCGCATGCTCGGGACGCGTGTCCAGGCCGAAGAGGCCGTCGCCGGTGGCCGCTGCATCGGGGTCGAATCCGGGCGGGACGATGGCGGCAAGCGGCTTCGACTGGCGTTCGGTGCGGGCGGAGCGAGGCATGGGGCGCGCAGGATAAGCCGCGCGAAGGGCACGCCCATCGACGCATGCACGACCAGGGACGGGCCGCTCATCCACCGCGGCGGGACTCGAGCTCCTGCCATCGCGCGTACAGCGTCGCCACGGATGCCTGCGCGGCCTCGAGGGTGCGGCACGCCTTCGCCATGCGAGCGTGATCGGCCGCGATCGACGGGTCGGCGACGGCTGCCTCGGCCTCGGCGCAGGCACGCTCGGCGGCCTCGATCGCGGCCTCCATGCCGTCGAGCTCGCGCTGTTCCTTGAACCCGAGCTTGCGCCGGACCACCGCGGGCGCGGCGGCGGCAGACGCGGCCGGCGAGGCGGCCATGGACGGGGCAGACGCCGCCGCCGCACCGACTGAGGTCCGCATCGCCCGCGCCGATGACTGCTCGGCACGCTCGAGCGCCGCAAGCGCTTGGTCGAGGCTCGCCACCACGCTCACCTCGCCGCCAGGCGCGCCGAGCACCACGATCTGCCGGGCCACCGCCCCGAGCATCGCGCGGTCGTGCGTGACCAGCACCACGGCCCCCGGGAACGACTCGATCGCGCGCTCGAGCACCTCGAGCGTCGGGATGTCGAGGTCGTTGGTCGGCTCGTCGAGCACCAGGATGTCGGCCGGCTCGAGCATCATGCGCGCGATGTGCGCCCGGGCACGCTCGCCTCCGGAGAGGCTGCCGACCGGCTGCAGCAGCTGGGCGTCGGCGAAGAGGAACTGCCGTGCCCACGCGGTGATGTGCATGGCCCTGCCCTGGAAGTCGACGAAGTCGCCGAGCGGGCAGATGGCGTCGCGCAGCAGCGTCTGCGGCGGGATCTCCGCGCGCTGCTGGCGCAGGAAGACGACGCGCGGCGCGGGATCCGCGGTGCGCACGGTGCCCGCGTCCGGGGGAAGTTCCCCGCACAGCACCGCAAGCAGCGTGCTCTTGCCGCTGCCGTTCGGGCCCATGAGCCCCAGGCGGTCGCCCGGGCCGAGCTCGAGGTCGAGCCCCTTGAAGAGCGTGCGGCCGCCGAAGCCCTTCGCAATCCCCGTCGCCTGCACCAGCCGGCGCGTCCGGCGCCCGCTCGCCGAGAAGTCGACGCGCGCACCGCCTGCTGTCGCCGCCGCGTTGCGGGCGGAGATCGCCGCAAGCTCGTCGCGGCGCTCGGCGCTGTCATCGATGCGGCCCTTCGCCTTCGTGCGCCGCGCCTGGGCGCCCCGGGCAAGCCACGCATCGTCGGTGCGGACCTCGTTCGCAAGCGTCGCCTCGCCGCGCGCCTGCGCCTCCAGGAACTCCCCCCGTCGGCGGAGGAACTCGGGGTAGTTGCCGTCGACCGCCAGCGTCCCCTGCGGATACGCGCGGCTCAGCTCGACGATGCGCGTCGCCACGCGCTCCAGGAACGCGCGGTCGTGCGTCACGAAGACGCTCGCGCCCGCGCGCAGGTCGTTGGTCGGCCGCGTCAGGAACTGCTCGAGCCAGCGGATCCCCTCCACGTCGAGGTGGTTGGTCGGCTCGTCGAGGAGGAGGAGGTCCGGCGTGCCGCCGGCCGAGCACAGGCCGCAGGCGATCGACAGCCGCTTGCGCCAGCCGCCCGAGAGCCGCTCTGCGGGCTCGTCCATCAGTGCCTCGGGGAAGCCGATCTTCCCAAGGATGGTGCCCGCCAGCACTTCCGCCTCGTGGCGGTCGCCGTGCACGCTCGCCGACGCGAGGGCAGCGTCGGTCGCGGCCATGCGCGGCGTGGTGCCGGCCGGGAAGTCGTCGCGCTGCGCCACGTACACGACCACCGTGCCGCGCGGCGTCCGCACGGTGCCGGCATCGGGCTCTTCGGCACCCGCAAGCATGCGAAGGAGCGTCGACTTGCCGGCGCCGTTCGGGCCGATCAGGCCGACGCGGTCAGCGGATGCGATTCCGACGGACACGCCGTGGAACAGTTCGCGCAGGCCGTGCGACTTCGCGAGATCGGAGGCGACGAGGAGCATGCGGTGCGGCGCGCGGAAGTGCGGAACTCCGCGATGATAGGAGCGTGCGATCAGGCGACGGAGACGAAGGCGGCGAGCGCCCCAGCCGTCGCATCGCGCACTCCGGCATGGGGACATCCGCCGGCCCGACCTCATGCGGGTCGCGGACGCCATCGGCGCCCAGCATCCGCCGCATCGAGTTGCCGGCGGTCTTCGCGACGCGGATGAAGAGGATCTGGCGGGGACGCAGCAACTCGGTCGTCCGATGCCGGAGCCGATCGGCCGTCCGGGCGATCAATGCCCTCAGCCCGGGCCATGGGCCTTCAACCGTCATGCGGACCTTTCATCCAGCCAGCCTCGCGAGGCCAGCCACGATCGGATGGACCTGCCCACGGCGTCGGGCGCGTGGTGCGCGGCCATCCATGCGCGCCCGGCACGCCCCCTCGCGGCCGCCGCATCGCGGTCGCGATCGATGGCCACCAGCGTCTCCGCGGCGCGCTCGACCGACGGATCCGCCCATCGCTGGGACTTCCAGC
>JBEITQ010000036.1:0-11511 GCA_040374835.1 Phycisphaeraceae bacterium
CCTACGGGACCGCGGGCGTCGCGCCCAAGGACCTCTTCATCGCGCCGAAGGTGGGCATCGAGCAGCTCCTGGCGAAGACCGGGAAGTCGGTCGCCGACGTCGACCTCTTCGAGATCAACGA
This sequence comes from Phycisphaeraceae bacterium, assembly GCA_040374835.1. Classification (GTDB taxonomy): domain Bacteria; phylum Planctomycetota; class Phycisphaerae; order Phycisphaerales; family SM1A02; genus UBA966. The sequence continues at coordinate 122 of JBEITQ010000036.1, forward strand.
GGCGTTCGCCGCGCAGGTGCTCGCCGACGCCAAGCCGCTTGGCATCCCGCACTCGAAGCTCAACGTCACCGGCGGCGGCGTCGCGCTCGGGCACCCCATCGGCGCCAGCGGCGCGCGCGTCCTGGTGACGCTCATCCACCAGCTGCACCGCACCGGCGGCAGGCGCGGCATCTGCAGCCTCTGCCTCGGCGGCGGCAACGCGGTGTCGATGATGGTCGAGACCGCCTGATACCCTGCCCCGCGTGATCGCCCGGCGGATTCTCGTGCTCCTCGCGCTCGCGGCGCTCGCCGCGGGAGCGTGGCTCCTCGGAGACCGGCTGCTCGTCGACCGCACGCCGATCGTGGTCGGCATCCTGCATTCCGAGACCGGGCCGATGGCCGTCAGCGAGCGGCCGATGATCGAGTCGGAGATCCTCGCGCTCGAGGAGGTGAACGCGTCGGGCGGCCTGCTCGGCCGGCCCGTGCGCTGGGTGGTGGCCGACGGGGCCTCGGACTGGCCGACCTTCGCGAAGCAGGCCGAGAGGCTCATCCGCGACGAGGGCGCGTGCGCGGTGTTCGGCTGCTGGACGAGCGCCAGCCGCAAGAGCGTGCTGCCCGTCTTCGAGAAGCTCGACCACCTCCTGGTCTACCCCATGGCCTACGAGGGAATGGAGCAGTCGCCGAACGTCGTCTACGTGGGCGCGTCGGCGAACCAGCAGGTGGTGCCGGCCGTCCAGTGGTGCCACGAGCAGCTGAAGGCGCGCCGGTTCCTGCTGGTCGGGTCGAACTACATCTGGCCGCGCTGCGTGAACGCCATCGCCAAGGACCAGATCCTGGGCCTCGGGGGCGACGTCGTCGAGGAGGCCTACCTCGCCTTCGGCAGCACCGACGTGGACGAGATCGTGCGGCTGATCGCCGAGAAGAGGCCGGACGTCGTGCTGTCGAGCGTGGTCGGCGACTCCGCGATCGCCTTCGCCCGCGGGATGCGCGCGGCCGGGCTCGACCCCTCGAAGGTGCCGACGGTGACGTTCGCGGTGGGCGAGAACGAGCTGCAGGCCATGCAGCCCGGGGACATGGCCGGCGACTACGCCGCCTGGAGCTACTTCCAGTCGATCGGCGGGGCGCGCAACCGCGCGTTCGTGGACGCCTTCCGCGCCAGCTACGGCGCGGACCGCTCCGTCGGCGACGTCAACGAGTCCGCCTGGATGGGCGTGCACATGTGGGCGCAGGCCGTGCGCGAGGCCGGCACCACCGACGTGCGCCAGGTGCGCAGCGCGATGCGCCGGCAGAGCATGGACGCACCGGAGGGCGTGGTCGCGATCGACCCGGAGTCCCAGCACGCATGGCGCACCGCGTGCATCGGCCGCATCCGCACCGACCGGCAGGTGGACGTCGTGTGGACCACGGGCATCCCGATCCGGCCGGTGCCCTTCCCGCCACCCGCACGCGGGCGGCATGGGAGTCGTTCGTCGACGAGCTGCGGCGCGGATGGGGCGGGCGATGGACCGGGCCGACCGCCGAAGAGGTGGCCGCGGCGCAGCGGAAGGCGGCGGCGCCGTGAGCCCCGGGCCCGCGGCCACGGAGGCGGCACGCCACGGCTTCCTGCGCTCGATCGCGGGGCGGCTCCTCCTCTGGTTCCTCGCGCTGGCGCTGGTGCCGCTCGCGGCGCTCGGCGTGGTCACCACCCGGATGGCGACGACGGCCGTGCAGCAGTCCGTCCGCGACAACCTGGTGAAGGTGGCGGCGGCGAAGTCGGCGGAACTCGAGCGCTACGCGGCGGAGCGGCTTGCCGACGCGGGCGGCGTGGCGAACGTGCAGGGCCTGCGGCGGTCGATCGCGTACGCAACGCGACCGCCGGGCACGGAGTGGGAAGGCCCCGTCCCGGGACCGGTCAGCATGAAGGCCGTGTCGCAGTCGCTCGGCTACCGGCACCTGTTCGCGGTCGACCTCGCGGGCACGGTGCTCCTGAGCAGCGACGACGCGGTCAAGCCGGGCGACTCGGCGGTCGAGGGGCCCTTCGCGGGCACCGAGCTCGCGGCCGCCGTCGGCCGCGCCCGGATCCTCCTGCAGATGGAGATGACGCCGTTCGCGCGGTACGCGGTCTCGCCCGATCCGCTGGCCTTCATCGTCTGCCCGATCATGAACGACGGCGGGATCGTCGGCGTCCTATGCGCGGCGCTCGGGCCGGAGCGGTTCTGGGCCATGCTCGGCGACGTCACCGGGCTCGGCGAGACGGGCGAGCTGCTCGCCTGCCGGCGCACCGGCGACGAGCTGACGGTGTCCGCGCCGCTGCGGCTCGTGGACGACGCGGCCTTCCGCATGCGCATCGCGCCGGGCTCGCCCATGTGGCCGACCGCCTCGGCGGCGGCGAGCGGCGGGCGCGGCTGGGGCCCCGTCACCGACTACCGCGGCGAGGACACGACGGCCGCCTGGTGCTACCTGCCGACGTACCGATGGGGCATCGTCGTCAAGCAGGACGCGCGCGAGGCGTACGCCATGGTCGCCGCGCAGGAACGCACGGTGCTTGCCCTGGCCGCGGCGATCGCCGTGGCGGTGGCTGTCGCGGCGATCGCCGTCGCGCGGAGCATCTCGACGCCGCTGCGAACGGCCGTGGCGGTGGCGAACCGCGTGGCCGACGGCGACCTCCGCGCCGACGTCGGGAGCGCGGCCAAGGACGAGACCGGCGCCCTGCTCGACGGCATCCGCGGCATGACCGAGGACCTGCGCGCGCTGATCGGGCGGATCAAGGAGTCGTCGGCGACGCTCGGGGCCGTGGCCTCGTCGATCGGCCAGTCGACCGAGGCGCAGCGCGAGATCGCGGGCGAGCACGGCGCGTCGACCGCGCAGGCGGTCGCGGCGGCGCGCGAGATCTCGGCGACCGGCCAGGAGCTCGCGCGCACCATGGACCAGGTGGACGCGGTCGCGTCCGGCACGCGCGCGAAGGCAGCCGAGGGCCGCCACGGCCTGGCCGAGATCGAGGGCGCGATGGAGCGCCTGGAGCGCGGCGCGGGCGCCGTATCGACGACGCTCGGCACGATCAGCGAGCGCGCCGCCGGCGTGAACGCGGTCGTCGCGACCATGGTGAACGTCGCCAACCAGACCAACCTGCTGTCGATCAACGCCTCGATCGAGGCCGAGGCGGCCGGAGAGCACGGCCGCGGCTTCCGCGTGGTCGCGCAGGAGGTGGCGCGCCTCGCGGACCGCACCGCCCGCGCGGCGCTCGAGATCGAGCGCATGGTGCGCGAGATGCAGTCGAGCGTCGGCGGCGGCGTGCGCGAGATGGGCGCCTTCTCCGACGAGGTGCGGCGCAGCGCGGAGGCCGTGACCCGGATCTCCGGAGGGCTCGCCGACGTGATCGCCGACGTCGAGTCGATCTCGCGCAGCTTCGGCGAGGTCGCCGAGGGGATGCGCGCCCAGTCGACCGGCGCCGAGCAGATCCGCGACGCGATGGTGCGCCTGGCCGACGGCGCGCAGCGGACGGCCATGGCCCTCGAGGTCACCGCGTCGGCGGCGTCCGACCTGCGTGCAGCGGTCGGCGGCCTCGACCGCGAGGTGTCGCGCTTCCGGACCTAGGGCGCCGCTCAGGGCGCGGCGCGGATCGACCTCAGGCGCATTCCCTGCGGCGTCTGCTCGAACTCGACCACGCGCAGGCCGAACTGGTCCCAGAGGTGCGGCGTGAGCGTCGCGCGCGTGACCCCGCGGCCGATCGGGCGCATCACCACGTCCGACCCCATGGCGTCGAACCGCATGCGGTTGAGGAGTTCCATGGCGGGCCGGCGGTTCTTCACGCACCAGGCCTCGAAGGCGGCGAAGCCGCCGCCGCCCGGGCGCTCGTACGCGGCGCGCGAATCGTCGGCCAGGAGCTGGTCCCACATCAGGCGCCACTCCTCGTTGCGGAAGCAGGTCATCGCGTTGCCGACCACGTGCTGCGGCATCAGGCAGCGCAGCACCACCGTCCCGTCGTCGAGCTGCTCGCGCGGCTCGAACACGGGCGGTGCCTTCTTCCCGCCGCCCGCGGCCGCCGAGGCGGCGATGCGCTCGCCGTCGGCGCCGGGCGTCCCAGGATCGACGAACACCACGCGGGTGCCGTCCGGGGCGATGAACTCCTCGGGCGGCTGGTCGCCGAAGGAGAGGTCCGGGCGTGGCCGGTACTCGACGCGTTCCGGCGTGCAGCCGCCGGCGGACACCGCCAGGGCGAGCGCCGCGGTCGCGAGGCGTGCCGCCGGCGACCCGAGGCGACTCACCGCCCGGCTCCCGCGGACGACGCCGCCACGGCAGGCTCCACCGCCTGCGGACCGTCGCGCCCGATCGACCAGCCCATGCGCACGGCCTGCGCGGGATCGGCCGCGGGCGCATCGGTCCGCACGTGCGTGCCGCGCGTCTCGCGCCGGGCGAGCGCCGCGCGGGTCATCAGGAACCCGACCGTGAGCGGGTTCTGCACCTCCCAGCCGGTCGGGTCGTCGAACACCTCGTCCATGCCGTAGCGGCCCCAGAAGCCGAACATGCCGAGCACGTCCTCGAGCCGCTCTCCGTCGCGGGCGATGCCGACGTTGCGCCACATGGCGCTGCGCAGGCTCGAGCGGATGTCGGCGAGGTCGAGCTCGCCGTGCCGGCCGGTCGCCACCTCGCTCGTGACCGCGCGCGGCCGGACGTCCGGGTGCGCGTCGCGCGCCACCGCCTCCGCCACGCGCCTGCCGAACACCAGTCCCTCGAGCAGGCTGTTGGAGGCGAGCCGGTTGGCGCCGTGAACGCCGTTGGAGGCCACCTCGCCGCAGGCGTACAGGCCGGGGATGGACGATCTCCCGTCGAGGTCCGATCGGACGCCGCCGATCGTGTAGTGCGCCGCGGGGACCACGGGCACCAGGTGCCTCGACGGATCGATGTCGAAGCCCGCGAGCATGCGCGCGAGGCCCGGGAAGCGCGCGGCGAAGCGACCCGCCGGGAAGTGCCGGCAGTCCAGGAAGACGTGGCTGCCGCCCGTGCGCGCGAGGCGGTCGGTGATCGCCCGGCTCACCACGTCGCGAGGCGCCAGCTCGCGCATCGGGTGCACGCCCTCCATGAAGCGGTGCCCGTCGCGGTCGACGAGGTGCGCGCCCTCGCCGCGCACCGCCTCGCTCACGAGGAGCCGCCCCGCGCCGGCCACGTAGAGGGCCGTCGGGTGGAACTGCATGAACTCGAGGTCGGCGAGCTCCGCGCCCGCGCGCCAGGCCATGGCGATGCCGTCGCCGGTGGCGACCTTCGGGTTGGTGGTCTCGCGGTAGGCCTGCCCCGCCCCGCCGGAGGCCAGCACCACCGCGCGCGCCCACACGATCTGCAGGCCGTGCCGCGGGTGCCAGGTCAGCGCGCCGGCGATGCGCGGGTCGCCGTCGCCCGCGCGGAGGAGGTCGATCGCGAAGCAGCGGTCGAAGATGCGCAGCCCGGGCGTCGCGCGGGCGCGCTCGACGAGGACGCGCGCGAGCTCGTGCCCGGTGGCGTCCCCGTCGGCATGCACGATGCGCGCGCGGTGGTGCCCGCCCTCCAGGCCGAGCGCGGGCGTGCCGTCCGGGGCGCGGTCGATCCGCATGCCCCACGAGAGGAGCTGCGACACCTCGGCCGGGCCCTCCTCGGCAAGGACCCGCACGGCCACGGGATCGCACAGGCCTCCGCCCGCGTCGAGGGTGTCGCGCACGTGGCTCTCGGAGGAATCCTCGCGCGCGATCGCCGCGGCGATGCCTCCCTGCGCCCAGCTGGTGTTCGAGAGGTCGACCGACTCCTTCGCCAGCACGATGACGTCGCCGTGGCGCGCCGCCTCGATGGCGCAGCGCAGGCCGGCGACCCCGGTGCCGACGACCAGCGTGTCCGTGAAGATCTGCGGCAGCAGCGCGCTGCGGAACGGGATCAGCAGGCGCCGCTCGCGGTAGATGCTCATGGGGCCTTCGGCGCGGCGGGCGGCGTCGGGGCCGGCGCGCCGGCCCCGCGCGCGGCGGCCGCCTTGGCCTTCGCCGCCTCGAGGTCGAACGCCGCGACCCACACCTGGCTCGAACGCTCGCCCTCGCCGCGCTGCGCCGTCCACATCATGGTGCGGCCGTCCCGGCTGAAGACCGGCAGCACGTCGGCCCCGCTCGCGTCGGTGACGCGGATCGAGTGCGCGGGATCCTGCGCGTCCCGCATGAACACCTCGTAGTTGGTGTGCCCGGCCTCGCTCGAGGCGTAGGCCACGTGGCGGCCGTCGGGGTGGAAGTACGGGCACCAGTTCACGTGCTCGTTCTGCGTGATCGGGCGCTCGTTCTCGATGCCGGTGATCCGGCCCGAGGCATCGCGCACCAGGTCCGCCATGAACACCTGCAGCAGGTTGTCGCCCTTGCGGTCGCTGCGGTAGACGATGCTCCGCTCGCCCGGGACGAAGAAGGGGCCGCCGTCGTAGCCGGGCGCGTCGACGATCCGGCGGCGCTCGCCGGTGGGCATGTCCATGACCCACAGGTCGCCCTGCGTCTTCGGGTCGACCTGCGTGTAGAGGAGCGTGCGCCCGTCCGTGCTCAGGCTGCCCTCGGCCGCATAGCCCTTGCCGTCGCCGACCACTGGCTCGAGCGTCGCGGCGGTGCCGTCTGCCTTGCGGAGGTCCACCTTCACCACCCGCATCTCGGGCGGGAACTGCCAGCGGTAGCGGCCGGTGCCGCGCTGGTAGCCCGGCGTCTCCTTGTCCGAGGGCGGCTCGACGGTGCTGCCGAAGAGCACGATCTCGGGGTCGGTCGGATGGAACCATCCGCACGTGTTCGCGCTGCCGACCGGGCTGATGCGCCGCACGTTCGCCAGGCCCGTGATCGACCCCGAGGCGTCGCGCTCGAGGTCGGCGACGAACATCGCGTAGAAGTCGGGCGGCGCCGAACCGTCCGCCGGACGCTCGATCGCCTGGAACACGATGCGGCGGTCGTCGGGGCTGAAGTAGCTCTCGCCCGCCTTCACGAAGCGGTCGGGGAACGTCAGCTGGCGGTGGTTCGCCAGGACCGGCGCCTCGGCCTTCCTCCACTGGACCGCGGGCGGGACGGCGGCGGGCGGCGCTGCGGATGCGGGCGGCGCGGCGGCCTGCAGGACGAGGATGATCGGGGCCAGGGGCATTGGGGAGATTCTAGGATCCCACCCTCTCGGCGAGACCGATGCCAGGCGACGGCTTCACCATCATCCACGAGGACCGCTGGCTGCTGGTGGCCGACAAGGGCTGTGGCCTGCTCACGGTGCCGGGCATCGGGCCCGAGAAGGCCGACTGCCTGGTGTCGCGGCTGCAGCCGCGGTGGCCCGGCGCGCGCGTCGTGCACCGCCTGGACCGCGACACGAGCGGCGTGATCGTGCTGGCGCGCGACGCCCCGACGCACCGGGCGCTGAGCATGCAGTTCGAGCGGCGGGAGACCGGCAAGCGCTATGCGGCGCTCGTCGCCGGGCATCCGCCGAAGGATGCCGGCGAGATCGACCTCCCGATCCGCAAGGACCTCGTCAACACGCCGCTCCAGGTGGTGGACTTCGTGCACGGCCGGCCGAGCGTGACCCGCTGGCGCGTGGCGTCGCGGCTCGACGGCCCGGCACGCGCGCGGCTCGAGCTCGAACCCGTCACCGGGCGCAGCCACCAGCTGCGCGTGCACCTCCTGGCGATCGGGCACCCGATCCTCGGGGACGACCTCTACGCGCCGCCCGACGTGCGCGCCATGGCGGCGAGGCTCTGCCTCCACGCCGAGCGGCTGTCGTTCGTCCACCCGGCCTCGGGCGAGCGCGTGGAGTTCTCCGCGCCCGTCCCGTTCTGAACCGCGATTCCGTGCGCGGCCAGCGCGCGGCCGATCGCCATGAGCGGGAAGTACAGCCGGTACAGGTGGTAGCGCAGGTAGAAGACCTTCGGGAATCCGGTGCCGGTGAACTCGGTCTCGCACCAGCTGCCCGCGGGATCGCCGTCCGGGTTCAGCGCCGGGTCGGCCGCGTCGGTGGGCGAGAGCTGGTGCGCCGCCAGCCAGCGCAGCGCGCGCCAGAGGTCCGGGTCGTCCTTGCCGAAAACCTCGAGCAGCACCATCGCGCCCCACGCGGTCTGGCTCGCCGTGCTCGGGCCGGTGCCCATGAGCGAGCGGTCCTCGTAGGTGTTGGCGGTCTCGCCGAAGCTGCCGTCGGCCTTCTGGACGCGCTTCATCCACGCGCCCGCGCGCTGGATCCACGGCTCGGTGCGCGGCACGCCGCAGCGGATCGGGCCGATGACGGCCTGCCAGGTGCCGTAGACGTAGTTCACGCCCCATCGGCCCCAGAAGCACCCCTCGGGCTCCTGGTGGGACTTGATGAACTCGACCGCGCGCGCGATCGCGGGCGTGTCGATGCGGTAGCCGAGCCAGCTCATGCACTCGAGCGTGCGCCCGGTGATGTCGTGGCAGGACGGGTCCTGCATCGCGTTGTGGTCGGCGAAGGGCACGTACTCGTACACCTGGTGGTTGCGCGTGCGATCGAAGGCGGCCCATCCGCCGTCGTCGCACTGCATCGCGAAGACCCACTCGGCGGCGCGCCGGGCGGCGGCCTCGTTCTCGGCGCCACCGGCGCGCTTGAGCGCCATGGCCACCATCACCGTGTCGTCGACGTCGGGGTACCACGCGTTGCGATACTCGAAGAACCAGCCCGCAGGCTTGGTGCCGGGGCGGACGTTGGCGATCCAGTCGCCGGTCCATCGCACTTCCTTCGAGCGCAGCCACTCGGTGGCGCGGGCGAGCGAGTCGTCGCGCGCGGCATCGAGGCCGCAGTCGGTGAGCGCATAGCCGGCGATTCCCGTGTCCCACACCGGGCTGAAGCAGGGCTGCAGGTGGATCGAGGGCTCGCCCGCGCCGTCACGCTCCTCGATCATGAACGCGTCGAGGTCAAGCTCGGCGCGGCGCACCAGCGGGTCGTCGCGTCGGACGCCCAGCGCGTGGAACACGACCTGGACGTAGACCATCGGCGGGAAGATCGCGCCGAGTCCGTCGGTGGGCGCGGGGGCGTCCTGCGAGGCGCGCTCCATGATCCACGCGTACGCGCGCCGGATCGCCGGCATGCGCGGCCCGGTGCCGAGGACGGCACCCACGGCCTTGAGGCCGGTGTCGACCGCCTTGAAGAAGGCGCGCCAGAACGCCGGCACCTCCGCGCGCATCTTCAGGCGGTTCCGGTCGCGCTCGCTCACGAAGAGCTCGTCGATTCCCTGCGCGCCGACGAGGCGCCGCGTGGGCCGCAGCGTGGCCACGATGGCCAGGGGCAGCACCATGGTGCGGCTCCACGCGCTCATCCGGTCGATGTGGAAGTAGAACCACCTCGGCAGCCAGACGATCTCGGGCGGAATGGCCGGCACGGCGCTCCAGGAGATCTGCCCGAGCGCCGCGAGGTAGAAGTTCGTGAAGCTGTTGCAGCGCTCGGCGCCGCCCATCGAGCGGATCACCTCGCGGGCGCGGCGCATGTGCGGCGCGTCCGGCGAGTCGCCGTGCAGCTTGAGGCAGAAGTAGCCCTTGACCGTGGCGCTCAGGTCGATGCCTGAGCCCGGGTACTGGCCCCACCCGCCGTCGGGGCGCTGCTGCGCGCGCAGGCAGCGCACGATGCGCGCGAGGGTCTCCGGGCCGTCGCGGCCGTCGGCCATCGGCGCGGCCTCCTGCCCCAGGATCCATTTCATGAGCAGGTACTCGCTCTGCAGGATCGAGTCGCCCTCGAGCTCGGCGCACCAGTGGCCGTCCCCGCGCTGCAGCGACTTGAGCGCCGCCAGCGCGTCGGAAGCGGTCACGGCCAGGGTCTCGAGCGTCTGACGGTCGGGCATGGGGCGTGGTCCGGGATGAGCGGGACGGGCGTCCGCGGAGGACCGCGAAGTGTACGGCGCCCGGTCAGCGACGCGTGCCGACGAGCGCGTGCCGGAGCTTCCAGAGCTTGCTCCCGGCGCGTGCACGGAGGTTGTCCCACGTCTGCGCCAGGGGAGAGGCGTAGCAGTGCTCGCGGAGCCGCCGGCGGCGGTCGACGCGCCGTCCGGGAAGCACGCCCGACGTGAGCCAGCCGTGGAGCACGGCGTCGAGGCCGTCGAGGCGCAGGTCCGGGCCGACGGCATTTCCGTGCAGCGGCGACGCGGCGAGGCACGCCGCGTAGGCCGACTCGTCGCGGTCGATCGCGAGCACGTGCTCGGCGAGCGCCTCCGGCGAGGGGAAGTCGTGCGCCAGGATCATCGAACGCGGGTCGAAGTCCCGCGCCACGTCGGGATTCCCCCAGTAGATCGGTACCGTGCGTGCGAGGAAGGCGTCGGTGAGCTTCTCGGTCGTGTAGCCGCTCGCCTCGGTGTTCTCGAAGCAGATGGCGAAGCGGCACTCCGCGAGGAACGCCCGCTTGTCGCGCACCGGGCCGCCGACGTTGTTGTAGTGGCGGCCGCCCGAGCGCACGCCGCGACGGGCGTCCAGGACGCGGAACAGCGCGTTGCGCTCGCGTCCGCGCGGGTTGGACACCACGAACGAGCAGAAGTGCCGCTTGGCGCGTGCCTCCGCGGCGGCGTCGAACCCCGCCGGCCGCACCAGCGACTCGGGGGACTCGATCGCGTACAGGAACTCGGGGATCCGGAAGTGGCGCGGGTCGCCGTGCCGGTGGAGCGAGGTCAGCGCGAAGTCGGACTGGTGCGGGTCCGGCAGCATGTTCTCGCAGGAGAACCACACCTTCAGGCCGCGGTGGAGGAAGTGGTCGATCCCGTAGTCTGAGAAGAACAGAACGTCGGGGGAGTCATCGAGCCCGACCGGTTCCACGCGGAACCGCATGGCGAGCGCGCGCATCCACGGCATGCGCCCCGGGTCGGCGCCCGCCCAGGCGTCCGAGACTGCGATGCGCAGCCGGGGAAGCCCAGGATCCGCGCCGGCAGCGTTCACCACTCCGGTCCCCCGGAGTACCGCCCGTACACGTCCGCCATCGCCTGCACCATCTCCCCGAGCGTGCACTTGGCGAGGGCGCCGTCGACCAACGCCGGCATCACGTTCTTCCCGGCGCGCGCGGCGGCGCGGATGCCGTCGAGCGAGCGCTTCACGCCGTCCGCGTCGCGCGTCGCGCGGAAGCGCGCGAGCCGGTCGCACTGCTCGGTCTCGACGGTGTGCGGGATCTGCAGGATCTCGACCTGCTGGTCCTCGCTGCCCTCGGCGTAGGCGTTCATGCCCACCACCAGCCGGTCGCCCGCCTCCATCTCCTGCCCGAAGCGGTAGCTCGCCTCGGCGATCTGGCGGCGGAAGTAGCCCTTGTGGATGCCGGAGACGACGCCGCCCATGTCGTCGATCTCCCTGATGTACTGGTTGGCGTCCTTCTCCATCTGGTCGGTGAGCGCCTCGACGTACCAGCTGCCGCCCAGCGGGTCCACGGTGCGGTGCACGCCCGTCTCGTGCGCCAGGATCTGCTGCGTGCGCAGCGCCACGCGCACGGCGGTCTCGGTGGGC
>JBEITQ010000187.1:0-4142 GCA_040374835.1 Phycisphaeraceae bacterium
CGAGCGTCGTGAACGCCGGCACCGCGGTGCCGCCCTCGGTGGTCCAGCCCCTGACGGTGCCGTAGCTCATGCGCAGCGTGAACGTGGCGTCCGGGTAGACCGAGTCGCCGAACGCGGCGAAGCGCGCGGCGGCGATCCTGGCGTACCCGATCCGCTGCGGGGCGTCGACCTGGTCCTCCCAGGCCTTGCGCGCCGCGCGTGCGTCGCCGTCGATCGACGCCATGAACGCGATCATCGGGTCGTCCATGTCGGGGTTGCGCCGGGCGGCCACGTCGGCCAGCTTCGTTCCGCGGACCAGCTCCGTCGCGCGGGCGCGCGGGCTCTTTCCGGCCAGCAGGCGCTTGACCAGCGGATCGTCCAGGCCGCGTTCCTCGGCCAGCCCCGAGAGCGTCCACGTCATCCGCTCGATCTCGAGCTGCGGGTGGATGGGCGCGGGCGAGTAGAGGTCCGCCTCCATCGACTTGCGGTTGGCGTCGCCGAACTCCGGCAGCCGATCCGCGCTCGGCTTGGCGTCCTCGGCCTTCATGCGCAGCAGCGTGCGCGCGATCCGCGCCAGGTCGCCGCCGCGCATGCGCCGTTCGAGCGCGAAGTAGTCGGGCGCGACGCGCTTCCACGCATCCAGCGACTCCGCCACCATCCGCCGGCCGTCCTCGAAGTCCTTCGCCTCGGGCTTTCCGGCCAGGCGCTTGAGGAGCGCCGCTTCGTCGGCGCGCTTCGACTCGACCAGCGCCGGGTCCTGCAGCGCGTCGAGCAGGCCCTGCGTCGCCTTTCGGCCGTTCTGCGTGCCGAAGAAGTCCTCGCGCGCGATGCGCGCCTCCTCCGCGCCGCGGCCCATGAAGGTGGCCTGCTTCACCTCGTTGCGCCAGAGCCTGCGCAGGCCCATCGGTTCCTCGACGTCGCGCAGGAACGCCACGTGGTCGGCCGTGAACAGCCGGTTGGTGCTGCCCGGGTGGCCCCACGTGAACACGAGCTCGCCTTCCTTCGCGCCGTCGGCGTCCCATTCCAGGAAGTGCTCGGGCTTGAGCGGCTTGCCGTCCTGGTAGATGCGGAAGAAGCAGCAGTCGAGGTCGTACCGGGGGAACTCGAAGTTGTCTGCGTCGCCGCCGAAGAACGCGATCGCCGTCTCGGGCGCAAAGACGAGGCGGACGTCGCGGAACGTGCGGTAGCGGTAGAGGTGGTAACGGCCGCCCTGCCAGAGCGTGACGACCTCGCTCGTGAGCCCGGTTTCCTTCTCGCTCGCGTCCTCGATCGCGGTGATCGCCTTGCGCCGCGCCGCGCCGGCCGCGGCCACGTCGGCGGCGCCCTTCGCTGCCGCGTTGACGCGGTCGGTGACGTCCTCGATCGACCACAGCACGTTCAGCTCGAGGTCGGGGCAGGGCAGTTCCTGTCCTGCATCGCGCGCCAGGAACCCCGTCTTCAGCAGGTCGCGCTCGGGCGTCGAGAGCTTCGCCAGCATGTCGCTTCCCACGTGGTGGTTCGTCATCACCAGCCCGTTCGGGCTGACGATCGACCCCGATCCGCCGGTCGAGAACCGCACCGCCGACTTCTGCAGGTGCTCGAGCATCGCCGGCGTGGCCTCGAAGCCGTACCTCGACTTGAGCTCGGCGGCAGGGATCGCGTTCGGAAGCCACATGCCTTCCTCGGCGAGCGCGGCGGGGCAGAGGGCGAGGCAGAGCGCGGCGGCTCGCGCGGCGGTGAGGATTGCGGAGGATCGCATGGCGGAAGCGTATCCCGCCGCGGGCCAGGCATCCTCGCGCCGTGCGCCGCCGCCTGCGGCCGAAGGGCGCCCGGCTCAGGTCAGCACGTCGCCGACCGGCTGCGCGGGGCCTGGCAGCGGTTCGTCGCCGATCCTCTGCCTGAGGTTTATCTCGATGGTGCGCGAGATCGCCCCGAGCGGGAGGTCATTCGGATCGGTGCCGAACGGCATCTCGATCTCGTCGCCCACGACGTCCAGGCCGAAGAAGGCGTAGGAGACCAGGACGGACACCACGGGCGTGTAGATCCCCACGGAATCGACCAGCCCGAACGGCAGCGCGTAGCAGTAGACCGCCGTGATGCGGTGGATGAGGGTCGTGTACGAGAATGGGATCGGCGTGGTCTTGATGCGCTCGCATGCGCCCTGGATGTCGGTGAAAGAGGTCAGCGACGCCTCGAGGACGGGCAGGTGCATCTCGTGCACCCAGCCGCGCGACCATGCGTCGCGCAGGCGCTCCGCGGTGCCCTGCGTGATCGCGTAGGGTCGGTTGCGCTCGGTCTTCAGGCGTTCAAGCTCGTCGGCCGGGAGGAAGGGGACGAGTTCCGAGAGGTCGTCGGCGTCGCGAAGCGACAGGCGAAGCGCGTGCACGAACGCGATCGTCCGCAGCACCAGCTCGCGACGGAGCGCGGCGACCGCCGCGGCTTCGTCGTCGGAGGCCCGCGCCGGACCGACGAGCATCAGCACCTGTCGCGCGAACGTGCGCGACGTGTTCACGAGCGCGCCCCACAGCTTGCGTCCCTCCCACCAGCGGTCGTAGCTGGCGTTGTTCCGGAAGCCGAGGAAGATGCCCAGCGCGACGCCGATGAGCGTGAACGGCAGCGGCGTGAGGTTGGGGTGCCAGTCGTGCCGCTCCTCGAGCGCCGTAACCACGATCGCGACGGCGGCGACGCCGAGGATCCGGTACTTCGTTCGGGGCAGCTCGCTTCCGCGGTACCGGAACACGATGTGCCACCAGGTGGGGTTCCTTGGGACGAGCATGGCGTTGGAGTTCTACCACGCGAGGCCGCGGGCTCAGCGGGCGCGGCCCGTGGCCTTCCGCGGCGTCTTGGCAGGGGTCTTCTTCGTCGGCTTCGTCGCCACCTTCGTCGCCACCTTCTTCGTGCCCGCCGCCGGCTTGAGCTTCTTCCCGTCCGGCCCGCGCCCCGTGCTCGCCAGCATCTTCACGTAGTTCGCGACGTACGCCTTCGCAGGCGTGCGGCGGATCGCCTCGCCGACGACGTCGAGCGCGGCGTCCTCCGCCTTCCTGAAGCGCACGCAGCAGCCGCCCATGTTGAGCTTCTTGCCGGCCTTCGCCCACGCCTTCTGGAACCACGCGCGCTCGGCCTTGTCGGCGTACACGCTCATCAGGTAGACGGTGAGGCAGTTCTTCTGGCTCGCGAGCGCGGCCATCATGAGCGGCTTGCTCGGGTCGCAGTGGTAGCCGAGCGGCCACACGCGGTGCGGCACGGCGTAGCCGATCATGCCGTAGAGCATGCACTCCTCGTACTGCTTGTCGAGGTTGGCGCGGATCACCTTGCGCACCGCCTCGATGCCCACGCGGCGGTCGGCGGGGAGGGACTCCAGGTACGCCTTGACGGTGGTGGCCTTGCTCTTCATGCGGGCAATCTACGGCCGTGCACGCCGGGTCTGCGCCCTCACGCGCCCGAGGGCAGTCAAACCGCCGCGCGCTCCCCCAGCGCCCCGGCCACCGCACGCTGGAACACCGCTTCCTCCGGCTGGATTCCGGTCCACTGCGCGAAGACCTGCATGGCCAGCTGCACCAGCATCTCGACACCGTCGACCACGGGGCAGCCGCGTTCGCGCGCGGCCTGCAGGAAGGGCGTGATGCGCGGGTTCGTGATCACGTCGACCGCCAGGCAGCCTGGCTCGACGGTGGACCAGTCGACCGGCACGGGCTCCAGCTGCGGTGCGCAGCCCAGGTGCGTCGCGTTCATCAGCATCGTGGTGCCGGGCGGCAGGCGCACCGGCGACTTCCACTGCTGCCACCCGCACGGCACGCCTGAGCCGCGCTGCACGCGTTCCGCGACCTCGCGGCCCTGCTCCTCGCGGCGCGTGACCAGCGTCAGGTGCGCCGCGCCTGCCCACGCGATCTCCATGGCCATCGCACGGCCCGCGCCGCCCGCGCCCAGCATCACCACGCGCTGGCCCTCCAGCGGCGCCACCTTCGCGATGGCCTTCACCACGCCCTTGCCGTCGTTGTTGTGGCCGACCAGGCGGCCGTCGCGGATGGTCACGTAGTTCGCCGCTCCGATCGCGCGCACGTCGTCGTCCACTTCGTCCAGCAGCGGGAGGACCGCCACCTTCCACGGGACGGTGATGCACATGCCGCGGTAGCCGAGCGGGCGCAGCGCCCTGACGGCCAGCGCCAGGTCGGCCTCGGTGGCGA
>JBEITQ010000154.1:0-5009 GCA_040374835.1 Phycisphaeraceae bacterium
CTCGACCTGCCGATCGCCGACCGCGAGGGCCCGAGCGGACCGCGGCGCATGCGGCTGCGGCTCGGCGATGCGCCGGTGCGGATCAACGCGCGGCTCACGGGCGGCGCGCGGCTCACGGTGCGGCTCACGGCCTGAGCGGCCGGGGCGGCGAAGCACCATCCAGTTCGACGTAGTTGGGGAGGCGCGCGGGATGCGCCCGGCGCTGCACGCTCAGTGCGGCGCGATCGCGCCGGCCACGGCGCGCAGCTCGGCGGCCATGTCCTCGGCCGACGCGTGGCGGCAGGCGGGGTCCTTGGCGAGCGCGCGCGCGAAGAACGCGCACGCCGCATGGCCCGCGGGCACGGCGCCGGCCTCGTCGATTCCCAGGGCGGGCGCCGCGACGATCGCGCGCAGCACCTCGGCCGAGGTCAGCCCGTCGACGTCGTAGGGCAGCCGACCGGCGAGCAGCTCGTAGGCCACCACCGCCAGCTGGTAGAGGTCCGAGCGGCGGTCGGCCCGGCGCGCGTGGCCCCCGGCCTGCTCCGGGCTCAGGTAGGCCAGCGTGCCGACGATCTGCCCGGTGACAGTATTGCCGTCGCCCGAGCGCATCTCGCCGTGGGAGACGCGGGCGGCGCCGAAGTCGATGAGCTTCGGCATGCCGTCGCGGCCGACCAGGATGTTGGCGGGCTTCACGTCGCGGTGCACGATGCCGCGCGCATGCACGACGCCGAGCGCCTCGGCCACGTGGACGAGCATGAGCAGGCGGTCGGGCGCCGAGACGCGCGCGCCGCGGCAGTGCCGGCGGATGTCGGTGCCGGCGACGTAGTCCATCACCAGGTACGAGGTGCCGCCCTCGGAGGTGCCCGCGGCACGGAGGCCGACGAGCGCCGGGTGGCTGAGCGACGAGAGGAGCCGCCATTCGCGGCGGAACCGCGCCACGGCGGAACGGCCCGCCGTCGCGCCGTCGAGGACCTTCACGGCGACCTGGTCGCCGGTGGACCGCTCGCGGCAGAGGAGCACGAGGCCCGACCCGCCGCGGCCGAGCTCGCGCACCACGTCGTAGCCGGCCGGGAGCGTCGGGGCGCGCTGCACCGGGACGTCGGCGCACTCGCCCGCATCCCAGGCCAGCTCGCCCGCGCCTTCGTCGGCGGCGAGGAGCTGCATCACGAACGCGCGCAGCGCCTCGTCGTCGCCGCATGAATCTGCGACGAAGGCACGGCGCTCTCCGGCGGGGAAGTCGCAGGCGCAGGTGAAGATCGCGCGGGCACGGCGAAGGCGCACCGACGCGGCGTCCGACGCGCGTGCCGCGGGAACTGCCGGCCGGTCGGGACTGCGGGGCGTCTCGTCGCGCATCTCTGGTCTTCGGTTCCGCGGCGGCCGGTCAGCCGGCCGTCGTCAGGGCTCCCGCGCCGAGGCGCTCGTCGGACTCGTCGAGGTCGGCCAGTTCCATGCCCAGCTTCTGGGCGAGGAACGCGCGGCCAAACCGCCAGTCGCGGTTCACGGTGGGACGCGACACGCCCAGCGCATCGCCGATCTCCGGGTTGGTCATTCCGCCGAACACCTTGCACTCCAGGACGCGCGCGGCGCGCTCGTCCACGGAGGCCAGCTCGACGAGGGCCTCGTCGATGGCGATGATGTCCTCGGGGCGGAGGCGCTCGTCCTGGACGAAGGCGAGCGCACCGTCGCCGGCGCGGCGCGCGGCGCCGCGCTTCGTGGCGGCGCGCGACCGCGCATGGTCCACGAGCACGCAGCGCATCGCATGCGACGCGACGGCGAGCAGGTTGGCCGACGAGGCGAACTCCGACGGGTCCCGGTGCGCCAGGCGCAGGAACGCCTCGCTCACCACGGCGGTCGGCTGCAGGGTGTGGCTCGCGCGCTCCTGGCGCATCAGGGTCGACGCCATCGAGCGAAGCTGGGGGTAGATCTCCCCGAAGCCGTCGGCAATGGAACGAATCCCCGAGGCAGGCCGAGATGCGGCACCGCCAAATCCTTCCTCTTCCTCTCTCTCGATTGAACAACTCACGACTTCCCTCCTGATTGGTCCCGAACATAACCCCGATCCGGGGGGAGTCAAACGAATCCCGAGGAATGTCGGCTGTCCCTAAGTCGCGTTCCGACAGCGATCAACGCACCGGGTCCGCGAAGCAGCGCACAACGTCCCACGCAAGTACGCCCTGCGCCACGGGTTAGGAACGGCGGCATTATCAGCGACCAAGGCGACGGCAGGGGTAGCATTCCCTCGATGCACGCCGCGCTGTGGGCCCCGTGGAGAATGGCATACCTGCGGGACCTCGAGGCCAAGGCCACCGAGGCCGGGGCCGGGGCGCCGACCGGGCTGCCGAACTTCCTGGCCGCCTACTGGGCGCGGCCGGACCTCGACGAGGCGCAGCACGTCATCCACCGGGACGACCGGGGCATGGTGCTGCTCAACCGCTTCCCCTATTCCAACGGCCACCTGCTGGTGGCGCTCGGCGAGCCGCAGCCCTCGATCGACCGCTACGCGCCCGCGGACCGCGCCCACTTCTGGCGCCTGATGGAACTGGCCATGGACCTCTGCCAGCACGCCCTGCGGCCGCAGGGGATGAATGCGGGAATCAACCTCGGTGCCGCGGGCGGCGCCGGCCTGCCCGAGCACCTGCACGGGCACGTGGTGCCGCGCTGGTCCGGAGACACCAACTTCATGAGCGTGATCGGCGAGGTGCGGACGATCCCGGACGCACTTGATCGGACCTTCGCGCTCTACTCATCGCAACTTCCGGCGTCACTCGCTCGCCTTGGCCTCGGGCGGGGCTAGACTCCACCCGGAATCGACGGGGTCCGACCCCCTCGGGAGCAGGTTCGGCGCCTATGTGCTCGAACCGATGCGAACCCCAAGGGATCGCCCCTCAATGCTGCGACGATGGCCATGCCTCCTCTGAGTGGAAGGCCGGGATCGACGGCAGGCGAACCCACCTACGCTTGGGGTTCGAGCTTCGCGCTGGCCGGCCCCCGGCGGGGTCGGGCACCGTCGATTCCCTTTCCCCCGCCCGCTTCGCAAGGCCGCGATTGAGGCACGCCGCACATCCCCGCACGCTGGTCGACCTCGTGTCCGGCTGGCTGCGGAGCTTCCATCCCCGGAGCATCCCGCCGATGCAGCGCGCGACCTACGCGCGCGAGCTGGTGTCGTGGGCGTTCCTGCCGATCATGCTGGGGGCGATCGAGGGCGGCACCATGTCGGTGCTGGTGAAGAAGGCGTGGACCGGGGTGGCGGGGATCGACCCGGCCATGCTCGACCTGGCGGTCGCCTTCGTGAGCGCGGCGCCGAACTTCGCGAACCTCACCAGCTTCATCTGGGCGCGCCTGAGCCAGGGACGCGACAAGGTGCGCTTCATCTCGGGGATCCAGGTGGCCACCTGCGCCTGCGTGGCGCTCGTGGCGGCGATGCCCGTGAACGCCTGGGGCCTCGTCGGCACGTGCCTCCTGGTGCTGGCCGCGCGCACCACCTGGACGGGCGTCATCACCGTGCGCGCCGCCATCTGGCGCCAGAACTACCCCAAGGACAACCGCGCCAGCATCGCCGGCAAGATGGCCACGGTGCAGTCCCTCATGCTCGCGGCCGCGGGCTGGGTGGTCGGCGCGTCGATGGACCTGTCGCCGTGGAGCTTCCACGTGGTGTTCCCGGTGCTTGCGGCGATCGGCCTCTACGGCAACTCGGTCTTCCGCGGCGTGAGGCTGCGCGGCGCGGGCAGGCTCGCGCGGAGCGAGGTGGCCGAGGGCGGTCGCACGCGGCTCTCGCCGAACCCCGCGCGCAATGCCGCGATCGCCGCCGACGCCCTGCGCACCAACTGGCGCGTCCTCGTCGACGACGCGGAGTACCGCCGTTTCATGACGTGGATGTTCGTGCTGGGCCTCGGGAACCTCATGATCGGCGCGCCGCAGGCGATCTTCCTGGAAGACCGCCTGCAGGCCACCTACCTCGAGGGCATCCTCGCGACGACGGTCATTCCGCTCCTCGTGATGCCGGTCGCCATCCCCATGTGGGCGCGACTCCTCGACCGCGCGCACATCGTGCGCTTCCGCGCGATCCACGCGTGGAGCTTCGTGGCCGCGACCGGCCTCATGTGGCTTGCCGCCGAGGCGGCGCAGCTCTGGCTCTTCTACGTGGCGGGCGCGGCGCTCGGCGTCGGCTTCGCGGGCGGCTCGATCGCCTGGAACCTCGGCCACCAGGACTTCGCGCCCCCCGAGCGCGACGCGCTCTACATGAGCGTGCACGTGACGCTCAACGGCATCCGCGGCGCGATCGCGCCGTTCCTGGCCGTCGGCCTCTACGCGTGGCTTGCCGTCCGCGGCGCGGAATCACTCACCTTCGCCGTGTGCTTCGCCGTCAACGCCGCGGGCGCCGCGGGCTTCGTCTGGCAGTGGCGCACGCTGCGCGGCCGCGTCGCGGGCATCCACCGCACCGCGAAGAAGGGCGCGTCGATCGACGAGGCCGAGCCGCTGGGGCAGATCCGCGCGTCGGCGGGGCGCGGGGACTGAGGCCGTTATCGGAGCGCGCGGGCCGCGCGCCCGCCCCGCCGGCGATGCCATCGGCGGCTTCATGTACCCTCCGCCGTTCTGCCCCCGGCGCCGTGCCGGGGCACATCGCCCCGCCGCATGGCGACGCGCGTCGCCTCGGCCAACCACGCACCCCAACGAGACAACATGGTCGACTACAACCTGATCGAGGACATTGGCCTCGACGCCGCCGAGCTTGAGCAGCTTCTTTCCGGGATCGCCACCGAGACCGCGATCGCCGGGAGCGAACCCAAGGCAACCGAGACCGGGAGCATCCTCAAGGGCCGCGTGGTCGGCATGTCGGGCGACTTCGTCATCGTCGACGTCGGCCTGAAGAGCGAGGGCCAGGTCGACAAGGCCGAGTTCGAGGACACGGGCGTCGCCGTCGGCGACGAGGTCGAGGTCCTCCTCGAGCAGATGGAGGACGCCGAGGGCGCCGTGGTGCTCTCCAAGCGCAAGGCCGACCGCATCCGCGGCTGGGAGCAGATCCTGGTCAC